>JAJOKU010000109.1 GCA_021129695.1 candidate division NPL-UPA2 bacterium | reverse complement strand
TTGTAATTGAAAGGGTTACATTTCTGACATCTAAAAATAATGCGTAACTCGTGTCCAATATTAAATAGTAGTGGGAATCTTCTAAATGTTGGTGATATTCCTGTGCTATGGCACGGGGTTCACTGAGCATTTACGAGTCAAGATAGGTCAGTTATTGAATCGATTCCCTCTGGTTGGGGAAGATAGTATCTTATTTTCTGAATAGAGCCGTCCCTTCTGAGCACTTTCTCCACTCGCTTATTCTTAATAACAGAATGTTCTATCCAAACATCATCGTCAATGACAGAGCCGAATATATAACTGGTGCCTTTTATGGTGACATTTTTACCAATCCTGGTTGGGCAGTCATCGCTGCCGGTTATGTTAACGGATGATTCTATGCGACAGTTCTCTCCAATTCTTAGGTTTCCTTTTATGATGTTCCCCTGGAGTATTTCACTTCCCTGTCCTATTCTCATCGTCTGGTGGGGATAGGTGCTTAAAGAGACTCCTTCCCAAATAGTCACATTTCTCCCTAATTCAATGTTTCCTTTTAGGGCACTATTTTTCTTGATGTGTACTCCCCTGTTCAACCGCACTCCTTTATGAAGGTGGACTCCCTTTTCGATTACAATGTCCAGCGTCTCTTCCCTGCGGTCCAGCTCCAAGATTCCCTGCACCACTTCATCGGCCAAGAAAAAATCTTCCTTGTCTTCAAAAGTGATTATATTTTTTAATTTCTTATATATCCGGTTACGGGCGATGTCCTCCATATCTTTCAAAACTGCTCTATTGTTAAAAGCGATAATTACTGAGTTATCCTCTACCGTTGAGGCACCAACGGTCAGACCATAACGATTAAAGATAGTAACCAGGGTGGTTAAATAGAATTCACCCTGAACATTATCTGTGTCTATCTCCATGATGTGTTCTCTCAACTTATCGCCTTTAAAGGCATAGACTCCACCATTGAACTCCATTATATTCAGTAGCTGGTCCCGTGTAAATTTATATGTGCAGGCACCAAAATCTACTGTGTAGTCACTTTCTAAACTCAATATATCCTTATGCTCCTTTATCTCCATTACCCGGCCAATCTTCTCTCCGATCTCCTGCCCGGCAGGGTCTTCCCCCGGAATTCTGATAACTCGGCCATAGTAGTTGTCTTCCGGATTACCATCATATATGCCGGTTAAAACCATCATATCAAAATTAGAGCGCTCAAATTCTTCCTTGAATTTCCTGACCGCCTGAGCTGTTACTAATCCCATGTCAGCAGGAAAAACATAGATATTTCCATTGAACTGCTTCCCCTTAAAAGATTCAAAGGCAACTTGAAGAGCGTGGCCTGTTCCCTTCTGCTCTTTCTGGTAAACAAAGGCGGTATTTTTACTCTTTCCAATTTCACGAGCTACTTCATCACCCTTTATGCCAACAACTATTATTTTATTTTCGTTATTCAATCCCTCACTTACTGTATTCACTACCCTAAGAACAGTGGGGACTCCCCATATTTTATGAAGCATTTTGGGGGTCTCCGATTTAATCCTCTTCCCGTGACCGCCAGCCAATATGACTGATATGTCTTTTGAGGACATATCTACTTCAGAGCTCAGTTCCTTAATCATCTCCGTTATCTTCTCATGATTTCCTTCAGCCACTCTTCGTCTCTCCTCTATTCTCTCTCACTTCTTCTTCAATAGATCTGCCATCTTCTCAACGTGCTTGTAGTAATCTTTCCTCTTCAATTTCGCTCCTGCTTCCTCATCTCCTCATAATCCTTCTTAATAAACACTTGCATCTTTCCTCCTCCTTTCGTTTGACCCTATTTATCCCTTTTCGCCCTATTTATAACACACCATCCCGAATCAGGCAAGAAAGATTAGAGGGTAGAGTTATCTCTAATGCAGAGGCAGGCATTTTTATTGACCAGTTGTAGAGGACCTCGGGGTGGAGCTCACCGATTATCCCTATTTCCTTCCCATTCACCTCCACGGTGCCAAAGCGACCTTCTATGAATGAACCTATGAATGAATGGTCGGGTGCAGCCTGCAACTTATAAGGCAGGGATAAGGTTTCCAATAGACTCTCTAAGGTCCTATGGACATCAGTGAAATTTATCTCTCTGCCGGACATGAGACAAGCCAGGCGGAGCTCCGCCCTCGGCTCATCCTCCTTGAGGACGACCTCTCCCACTTCAAATATCCTGTGTGGGTACTCTATCTGGGAGCTATTGCTTTCCACTTTAACCAGGCCGGGGATGAGCCAGTTCCTCAGGATAGAATAGCTCTCCGTCATCACATTCTCTATCTCCACAGCTTCCTGCTCTTGCCTCATCCGCTCATATAACTCCGCCCGAGAGACTAATATGTTAGATATTATCTCCTGAAAACCCATTCCCACTAAAATATCCCTGATGTTATCCATCTCCTCCTGCTCTCTGGACAGGCTTCCCATAGTAAAATCGGTCAGGGGGAGAGGGGCAAAACTATTGTAGCCCTTAACTATGGCTATATCCTCTATGATATCATATTGATGCATACAATCACTTCGGTAATAAGGGGCAATGACCTGGAAATTTTCTCCTCGCCCATGAATTTCATACCCTAATCTCATCAGCTTTTCGGCTGCATCTTCCCAGCCAATTTCAACACCCAGTATCCGCTTTGGCTCCTTCATATCTATTCTCAACGCCTTGTTCATTTGCATGGGTGTCACCTGATTCTCCCCAAATGGAGTTGAGTAAGGATATACACTCTCGCATCTCTCTATGGTCCCTCCTCGAAAAGAGAGGCAGAAGGAGATAATGTTTAAAGCTAAGGTGACTGCTCTTTGATCCAGCCCGGTAGCTTCCACGAAGAGATAGTTCGACCCTATCTTCACCTCTCCCATCTTCTTACTATTAATGATGGGAGGCAGGGAGAGAACCTCATCATTGGCATCCAGGAGGAGAGGATATTTGCTGAAATCCTTCAAGAGGTGCCCATACTCAATGCCCTTGGGATGCTTCTTCAAGATATCTTTTAGGTCCATCTCATCATCCAGCCCCAGGGGAACAAACCTATAGGATTTCGGGCCAAAGGCTCCGTATCTTACCGGGAACTTGATTGCACTTGCCTCATAGACTCCAATGGCTACCCTCCTTCGCTTCCTTCCCAGCGTCTCACAGAGCTTCTCCTGCATCTTTATTAAAGAATCTAAGCTATCTTCATCTACAGTTAAGCCCTTCACTAAGAAAGCGCCAACGAATGGTCTTATTTCGCGGACAGAGTCAAGAACCTCTATTCGGTGGCTTGGTTTTTGATTTAAGAAGCTATAGTCAAATTTCTCCTTCCTGTAAATCCCCTGCAGTTCCTTAACTATACCTTCTGCTGTAAATAGATCAGGCCTATTTGTATCAGCTACATCTATCTTGTAATAGTCGGCGTCTTCGCCCTTTATCTCGGCCTTAACCGAAGAGAGAGCCTCCTCTATCCCCACTCCCGCCTCCTTTATGGACTTAAGGCATCTATCTAAATACGCTTTTTTTACCTCAATGGTTGGCATCTTAGACCTTTCTAACCTGGATTACTTAAAGTAATCCACCTCCCTAGGAATCGCAAAGCGATTCCAGGGACTTTATCCCGGAAATCCTTCGGATTTCTCGGGGCGAAGGGCCGCATAATTAAAACGCTTAGCGTTTTAATTAAAGATTGCGGGGTAGCCCGCCCTGTTCCAATTTTAAGAAAGGTATGAATAAAGCGGGCTAAACTTCATCTGAAGTATCTTCCCTAAGTCGGAAGTAAATAGGTCCCTTATATCATTTATGGATAGGGTCACCATGGCCATCCGATCCAATCCCAATCCCCAGGCAATGACGGGAATATCTATGCCCAGGGGAAGGGTAACTTCTTTTCGGAAGATCCCCGCTCCCCCAAGTTCCATCCAGCCAAGCTTTTCATGCTTGAAAATAATTTCCACCGAGGGTTCAGTAAATGGGAAGTAGGAGGGAATGAATTTAACCTCTTCAGAGCCAGCTATCTCTAAGGCAAAGAGCTTCAGAAGGCCGAGGAGATGTCTGAAATTTATCCCGGGAGAAATGACTATCCCTTCTATCTGATAGAAATCCGGAGCATGGGTAGAATCCACCCGATCGTACCGGAAACAGCGGGCAATGGCAAAATATTTGCCTGGAACCCTGGGAATGGAAGCTAACATGCGGGCCGAGTTGGCTGTCCCCTGACTGCGAAGGACAAAGCGAGCTGTTCTCCTGACATCAAACTCATATCCCCAGCCAGCCGAACCTGTCTTCCAGCCACTTCGGTGTGTTTCAGCTACCCTTTTGACCAAAGTCCGAGGAAGCTTCTTAGAATATTTAGGTTCCTTAATCAGGTAGACATCATGTATCTCCCGAGCCGGATGGTCCTGGGGCATGAAGAGGGCATCGTTGTTCCAGAACTCGGTCTCAATTAGCCTACCTTCCATCTCCTCAAATCCCATAGCCATTAACTTCTTCCTGACAAAATCTAAGAAGAGACCATAAGGGTGTTTCCTGCCGCCAGTCAACTTTGCAGGGGCAGTGGCTATGTCGTATTTTCTGAATGCCCGGCCCCGCCAAGATTCCTTCTCCAGGATCTCAGGGGTGAGGGAATCTATCTCTTCTGCACCTTCCTCATCTTTACATATTAGACGGGCTCTCTGTCCATCAGTAGTGAGTGCGTATAACATCTCGACTTCCCTGGCTATTCTGAAAACAGCTTTTCCCTTCCCTCTCTTGCGGCTCATTTCTTCTGTCTTTTTGCGCTCGTCCACTGTCATGTTATCCCAGTATACCCGAGCCTCGCTGCCAACATCTTTAATAAGCTCATATACTTTTCGATATTCTTCCTCTGCTTTAGCCACAGTTGATTCTTCTCCCAGTACCACCCGACCGCCGCTTTCGAACCTTACGACACCCGCCTTCTTCATACTTCCGAGAATCGGATTCAGTTCCTCCTTTGGCCGTACTTCACGACATATTTCTTCAATGGTTAAGGAACCCTTATCGCGCAGCAGATCAATTACCCTGGCTTGGGTTACACCTTCGGCGTAAAATAAGCGGCCCGTGTCAGCCAGGGATACACGGTGTTTCAGTTGCCCTCCACTTTCTTGTTTAGCCAGTCCATTAGCTATCAACCAGCCAATGGCACCGACTGCCTTGGCTTCGCTCTCCCCAATCAGCTTTGCCAACCCTGATGCGCTATAGGGCGATACATCTTCCATTTTCCGCAGTAACCGTCTGGCTACTGGGCTAAGCCGCTCTACCACGGTTTGCAATTCGCCTTCTGCTCTACTCACTCTTTTTCTCCTTCCTCATCCTCAAGCAAACTCGTCGCTTTGCTCCTCACCGCGAAGCAGTGCTGCCTGAGAATCGGCACTGCCTACGGCTGTGTTTCACCGCATTTCCTTCCCTAAGGGGCTCCGCCCCTCGGGCGGCGTGTCCTTCGGACTCACCTGTCACCCCATAGGGGAAACCAGATTGTTTCCCCCATACACCCCCTAATCGCATAGGAAAGCTTTACGCTTTACTATGCTTGAAATCTCGTCCGATCCTGATGAAGGCGTGAAAGATGGCTATGAACTCAAGGCGCCCCAGCCACATGCCCAATATCTGGGCTACCTTGCAGGCTATGGGCATATCCGGCCTGGTGATTCCCAGTGAGAGACCTACTGTTCCCATAGCTGAGGCGAACTCGAACATAGACTCGGTGAGGGAAAATCCACTTCCCAGGAAGATGGTTACCCCGATGAGATAGGTTAGAAGATAAAGTCCAATGAAGCCAGCTACTGCCTGAATATGTTTATCCTGTATCTCCAGTCTCTCCCCCCGCCTCCAGATCGTCCTCTGAATAACGGCTGAGGAGGGATAGAATTGCTTTTTTATCCACCACCAGATTGACTTAATGATAATGACTATTCTATAAAGTTTGATTCCTCCGGCGGTAGAGCCAGTCCCACCTCCTATGATCATCAGAATGATGATGAGGAAGAGAGGAAACTGCCCCCATTGGCTAAGCGCTGTTGTCGAGTAGCCGGTTCCACTGAGGGCGGAGACTACCTGGAAGAGACCATTCCGGAAACTTCCTCCTGAGCCAGCGCGAAATAAACCGAAGGTAACCAGAGGGACAATTAAGATAATTAACCAGGCCATCAATTTAATCTCAGCATCTCTCAGTCCCTTCTTTCCCCGGCTGGAGATGAGGGCATGGTGAGTAGCAAAGTTAGTCGTCCCCAGCAACATGAGCACCAGACTTACCATCTCCACCCGGATGCTTTGCCAGTAAGCTATATTTTCACTCTTAGTGGAGAAACCGCCCGTGGCTAAGCCGGACATAGCATGGCAGATAGCATCGAAGGGGTCCATTCCAGCCATCAGGTAAAGCACGACACCTAAGACATAGTAGGCTAAGTAGATCTTGATAATCATTCGAGCGGTATGCATGATGTGAGGAACTAAATGGTCTGTTCGGGCTTCCGCCTCATAGACCCCGGGTCCCAGAGAGCCAATGATGGCCGAGAGCATAATCACCGCCAGCCCTGCTCCTCCCACAAACTGCATCAGGCTTCGCCAGAGCAGAAGAATATGCGGTGTATTATCTAGATCGGTCACCATGGTCAGTCCGGTGGTCGTCCATCCGCTCATCGCCTCAAAGATAGCATCCAATGGTGATAGGATTTTAGAGAGGACGAAGGGGAGAGAACCCAGGATGACCGCTATCAACCAGATGACCGTTACCATAAGAGCCGCATCGGGAGTAGTCAAGGGCGGGCTCTCGCCCCTCGGCCGAAAGACTCTCCAAAGGCAGAGCCCTGCCAGGATAGAGAATATGGCCGGGATGAGAAAGCTACCCAGGTGGCTCATCTCCTCTGGCCAGAAAAGGAGACTGAGGAGAGGAAGAAGAAGAATGACTCCCAGTCCTGTGGTTAAAAGTCCCAGGTAACTTATTATGCTGGAATACTTGCTCTTGAGGGGAGACATATCTTTAAATTATTTCCTGGAGAGCAGCTTTCCTCTGGGCGGTGGTTAAGGCCAAAACCTTATCCTTCACCTTAAGCGTGGTCTGTCCATGGGGAAAGATTATCTGGCTGCCCCGAATAACAGAAATGATAACGCATTCCTCCGGGAGAAATAACTCCATGATCTTTTTATCCTTAGCCGGGGAGCTCTCTCTTATCTCTGTCTCCACAATGGCTACCTTCCCCTCCTTTAAGGTGAGCAGGGTAATGATGTCTTTCAAGGAGACCTCTTCCTCTACTAAGGAGGAGATTATCTCGGTAGTGCAGACAGCCGTATTCACCCCACCTAATTTCTTAAACAGTTCTTTGTTCTGGGGGTTGCTTACCCGGGCGATGGTTCGGGGCACTTTAAGCTTGTGGGCTAACTGGCAGGCAATTAAATTGTCCTCATCCCGTCCAGTAAGGGCTACTAAGACATCAGCATCTTGCACTTCTGCATCGGCTAAGGTCTGTAAATTGGTTCCGTCTCCATTAATGACCACTGCCTTCAGGTCCTTGACCAGACCGTTGCATCTAACCGACTTTTCTTCAATTATGGTTACCTGATGCTTGTTGGAGAGCAGTGCCCGGGTCAATGAATAACCAATGTTTCCTCCCCCAACGATAACGATTCGCATTATTTCTCCTGCGAGATCTGTCCCAGGAGCTTCATCCTGCTTGAAGATACCGCTCCTACCACCTCTGCCCCTGGCAGAAGACCTTCCACCAGATTCTCCAGAGTAAGTTTACCTTCACTCAAAATAGCACATGGTGAGAAATTTCCTGCTTTTACCATTTTGACCAGTTTTTGAGCCGCCTCCCGGGTGAGCAATTTAAATTGGACTATCTTTGACCCTCCCAGGTTGGCCAGGATCTGTATCTCCCGGGGAGTCTTCACCATCTCAGCTAAGCGGTGGGCAGCCAGGGTAGTGGCCGAAACTGTCTCCAGGTCGTATTCTTGATAAACATCCATTTTCTTTGGGTCCTTCACCCTCACCAGCACCCGCGGAACATTGAACATCTTCTTGGCTATTTGGGCAGACATGAGATTGGAATTATCGTCTCCAGTAGCGGCCACAAATACCTGGGCATCTTTGATTTTGGCCTCCTTCAAGATATTTATGTCAGCCCCATCTCCCAGGATGGTCACCCCGCTGAATTGGGGATCCAAACCCTTGAATCGCCCCTCATCTAAATCGATAATTACTACATCCTGACCCTCCCGCGAAAGGAGATTAGCTAGAACTGACCCTACTCGACCACATCCAACAATTATTATGTACATATCCTATCCAAATCAAATATCAAAAATTAAATACGGTGAAGCAGTACTGCCTTTGGCTGTATCAAAGATACAAACTAGGAAGTATCAAATACCAAAAATCAAAATGCAAAGATTTTAATATTTTTGATTTTTCGTTTTTCATTTTTGATATTGTTTCTGTTCCTTGGCTATCTCGGCCAGTTTACTGAAAGCGGCGGGATCATTTACCGCTAAATCAGCTAATATCTTTCTATTCAGCCTGATGCCTGCCTTCCCCAGTCCATCCATGAATCTGCTGTAACTGATGCTATGGGAGCGGGCAGCCGCATTTATGCGCACCAGCCACAGACTCCTGAAATCCCGTTTCCTCACTCGCCTATCCCGGAAGGCATACATCCAACCCTTCTCTACCGCCTCACGAGCTATTGTATAGGTCCGGCTTCTTCTCCCCCAGTAGCCCTTAGCCTGTCTTATGTATTTTTTGTGCCGCTTCCGAGCAGTAACGCTTGATTTCACTCGAGGCATCTTTTCCCTACCTTTCGCAGAAAAAAGCTTTTATGGTTTTCCTATGTTCAAATATACGGTATCAGCCTTTTTATCGCCTTCCTGTCCGCTCCATGAATGACATTGGCTTGCCTCAGTCCTCGCTTTCGTTTGGAGGACTTCTTGGTCAGAATGTGACTGGCGCAGGCTTTCTTCCTCTTAATCTTTCCTGATTTAGTTAATCTAAATCTCTTAGCTGCTCCCCGTTTTGTCTTCAACTTTGGCATAACCCGACTTCCTTTATGTCTGCCGGTTATTCTTCACCGGAGCAAAGGTCAGGGTCATATTTCTGGCTTCCATTCTAACCTGCTCTTCTGCTTTGCCCAAGTCACCCATATCTGCCGCCAAGCGATCCAGGATCTTGCGTCCCAGATCCTGATGCTGCATCTCCCGGCCCCTGAACATTATACTCACTTTAACTTTGTCGCCGTCCTTTAAAAAACTTTGGATATGGCGCAATTTCACCTGATAATCATGCTCCCCGATACCAGGCCGAAACTTTATCTCTTTAAGGACCGTCGTCCTATGTTTCTTACGGGCATCCCGACCACGCTTGGCCTGCTCATATCTATATTTCCCGTAATCCATGATGCGGCATACCGGAGGGGAAACCTGCGGAGCCACTTCAACCAGATCCATGCCCTTCTCCTGAGCTAACCTCAAAGCCTCTCTTATTGGTATTATCCCTATCTGACTGCCATCACTGCCAATTACTCTTACCTGCGCAGCCCTAATCCGGGTATTTGTTCTTGTTCTTGGCTCTCTTGGAATTACCTATCACCTCCTTTTTTAACTTCCTCCTCCCTATTAACAGGTGGAAATGGGGCTCTTTCTCCAAGCCCCTTTCGTTTAATTTCCTCCTCCACCCGGGCAATAAACTCCTCTACCTTACTTGCTCCCTGATGGCTGCTCCTTCGCTCCCTGACCGAGACGGTACTCCCTTTTGCTTCTTTATCCCCAACCACCAACATGTAGGGAATCTTCTCCCGCTCGGCCCGAGCCACCTTATAGCTGATGGTCTCACTTGCTGAATCAATTTCGGCCCGGATTTCTTTCTTCTCAAGTTGAGCCAGAACCTCTCTGGCATAATCTTCGTGCTTCTCACTTAGGGTCAGGATTCTAACCTGAACGGGAGCTAACCAGGTGGGGAAAGACCCAGCGTAATGTTCAACCAGTCCCCCAATGAATCTTTCCATAGTTCCCAGTACTGTTCTATGAATCATCACCACCTCACGCCTCTTTCCATCACCTGCGGTGTAGGTGACATCAAGACGGCTGGGAAGATTGAAGTCTAACTGGATAGTCGGTCCCTGCCAGCCTCGTCCAAGGGCATCTATCAGTTTAATGTCGATCTTCGGTCCATAGAAGGTAGCTTCTCCTTCCATCCTTGCATAGCTGATGTTCTTCTTCTCCAGGGCGGCGCTCAGCGAAGCCTCCGCCCGCTCCCATCCTTCGTCATCTCCCAAAAAGTCCCCCTTTCGGGCTGGGTCACGAACACTCAGAGCCGTCTCAAACTCTTCGTAGCCAAATGTCTTCAGCATATATTGAGTTAAATCAATGATACCTATAATCTCATCTCCTAACTGCTCAGGAGTACAGAACACGTGCGAATCATCCTGAGTGAACCCTCTCACCCTGAGCAGTCCATGGAGAACCCCAGAACGCTCATAGCGGTAGACCGTACCCAGCTCGGCATAACGGATGGGAAGCTCGCGGTAGCTACGGACCTTATGCTTATAGATCTTTATGTGAAAGGGACAATTCATTGGTTTGAGGAGATAATCCTCTGCGCCTGTCTTCATAGGAGGATACATCATTTCCTGAAAATAGTCAAGGTGTCCGCTCCTTCGCCACAGGTCCGAGCGAGCAATATGAGGAGTGTAGACGAGTTCGTATCCCCGCTTCAAGTGCTCATCACGCCAGAAATCCTCAATGACCTTCCTGACCATGGCTCCCCGGGGATGCCAGAGGACAAGTCCCAACCCCACATCTTCTTCTATACTGAAAAGACCTAATTCTCTCCCTAACTTTCGGTGGTCTCTTTTCTTGGCCTCCTCAAGGTTCTTTAGATGCTTTTCTAAATCTTCTTTCTCCGGAAAAGCCGTCCCATAGATGCGCTGAAGCATGACGTTTCTCTCATCTCCCCGCCAGTAGGCTCCAGCCACATTGAGAAGTTTAAAAACCCTTGCCTCGCCGGTGCTCTTTAAGTGCGGCCCCCGGCATAGATCAGTGAAACTTCCCTGCTGGTAGATAGTCACCTCCTTATCTTCAATCTCTCGGAGAAGCTCCAATTTATATGGTTCCTCTAACTCAGTGAAGATATCCAGGGCATCCTTCCGGGAGACCACACTCTTCAGGAAAGGTAGGTCAGCTTTTATAATGCTTCGCATCTTCTCTTCAATCTTGGCCAGGTCCTCGGGAGTAAAAGGAGCCTCTCTGGCGAAATCATAGTAGAAACCATCAGCAATGGCTGGCCCAATACCAAGCTTTGCTTCTGGATAAAGCTCTTTCACTGCCTGGGCCATAATGTGGGAAGCACTATGCCGCAATATTTCTAAGTCTATATCCTTTTCGCCCTTCACTTGCTGTTCCATAAAGTTAAGATAGCCCTCACTTTCTTGGGAAATATTAACATTACACATTAAAATGCAAAGATGTTTTAGGTTTTTGGATTCTGATTTGCCTTTTTGCTTTTTAATTTTTGATTTTTGAAATCCTCCAGAGAAATATGGTGGGCGGTACAGGATTTGAACCTGTGACCTTCACGATGTCAACGTGACGCGCTAACCATCTGCGCCAACCGCCCCTTATTAAGTTCGTTGAGTTCATAGGGTCGGTTGAGTTGCCTTGAGTTAAAAACTCTATGAACTCAATAAACCAATGTGGTGCCGGGAGCCGGATTCGAACCGGCACGTCCTTGCGGACAAGAAATTTTAAGTCTCTCGTGTCTGCCTGTTCCACCATCCCGGCATCTAATTACCTAATGACTTTCGCAGCTACCTCGTCAAAATTCAGTAGAGGCGACGGTGAGATTCGAACTCACGAATTGCGGTTTTGCAGACCGCTGCCTTGGTCCCCTTGGCTACGCCGCCAGTGCTTATATTTCAATGACTTACGAGAACCTCGCTAAGGCCCATTTTGGGCCTTGTGTCCATATTGTGTCCATTTAAGGTCACATTTAGCATCTCAAGACACCATCTCTTCTTCTCTAAGGTGACTATTAAGTTGTTTTAGCTGATTTAATAACTCCCTCTGTATTTATTTCAACCCTTTAGCCTACCGAAAAAATTCATTTCAACCCACTTTTTTCCAGTAAAGCACGAGGTCTCAGGAAACATGAAG
>JAJOKU010000006.1 GCA_021129695.1 candidate division NPL-UPA2 bacterium | reverse complement strand
AGTATTTATCTATCAATGACTTAATGTGTTCCAAAAAAGGAAATTCCTATAGTATCAAGTTACACAAATTTTTTCTAACTTCTCCTTTAGATGGAGGACATCAAGTTGTCCGGGCGCTGCCGGAGCTTCCACACAGCCGTAAGTTAACCGGGAGCCAAAGAGGGGAGCAATAATCCGGGAGATACTTCCCACCCGGCCCAGGGAAATGGTGACCAGAGGCTTATGCGGACACTGATAGGTGAAGGAAAGGAGTCTGGCCACATCCTGCCTATTTTTAGCCAGAGTAGCTATCTTAACCATATCCGCCCCTATCTGTTTAGCCCGGCAGGCTATATCCTTTAAGATGCTGTTGGGAGGCGTCTTTTCCAGATTGTGATAGGAGACCAGGACCAGCCGGCGGCGCCGTTTTGCCTCCCTCATCACTTCCCCGATTATTTTCCCTGACCTCAGTTCAATATCTACAGCGTCAACCATGGGCATAAGAGACCTGAAGATGTGAAGACGCTGTCGCTCAGTGTATCTTCGTCCTCCTCCCTCATCCCGGCGCCGGACGGTGGCGATAATAGGCAATTTGACTTTTCGTTTTATCTCCTTCAGCCTCTTCTTTAAATCAGCTAAGTTAACCTTCTCAAAGAGATCTGCTCTGACTTCCAGAACCTGGGCTCCGCCTTCCTTGGCCGCCCGAGCTAATTCCAGAAGCCTGTCTCCCCAGATAACGGCTACGATTTTAGGTCCTTGCCCTATTCTCACCTTATTTTTCCCTCAATTCTCATCTATTAAGACCCTGGCGAATTTGCGTTTGCCAACTTTAATGAGCATTCTCTCTCTCACCACTATATCCAAACCCGGGTCGGTGCACTTCTCACCGTCTATCTTCACCCCCCCCTGCTTAATGAGGCGTCGGGCCTGGTTGCCGGTACCAGCCATTTTAGTTAGAAGAAGAAATTTCACAATCCAGATTCTACCTCTTTCAAGCTCACGGCCAGGGATTCTCACCTCTGGAACGGCGTCCGGGAGACCCCCCTCCTTAAAGATAGTCTCAAATTCTCTCTGCGCCCCGAGGGCCGCCTTCTCCCCATGGTAGGTGGAGACTAAGTCCTTAGCTAACTGCCTCTTTAAGTCTCGAGGGTGAAGCTTCCCCCGCTTTAACTCCATTTTTGTCTTCTTTAGCTCCGCAGGAGAAATATCAGTGAGAAGCTCAAGATACCTTATCATTAACTCATCCGAAATGGACATAATCTTTCCGAATATCTCCCCAGGGGATTCATTGACGGCGATGTAGTTTCCCAAGCTCTTGCTCATTTTCGCAGTTCCATCTGTTCCCTCTAACATGGGCAGGGTGACGATTACCTGTGGCTCCTGCTCATATTCTCTCTGAAAATCCCTGGCCACTAAGAAGTTGAACTTCTGGTCCGTCCCCCCTACCTCAACATCAGCCTTGAGAATAACTGAATCATAGGCCTGAACCAGAGGGTAGAGAAACTCGTGGATGCTAATGGGACGGCCCTGTTTATAGCGGTTAGTGAAATCGTCCCTCTCTAACATCCTGGCTACCGTGTATTTAGAGGCCAAATTAATGACATCAGCAAAATTCAGCCTTCCGCACCATTGGCTGTTATAGACCACCCTGGTCCTGGATGGATCCAGGAGTTTGAATACCTGCTTCTGGTAAGTCTCGCTGTTGCGCTTAACCTCCTCCTCACTGAGGGCTCTTCTGGTCTCAGACTGGCCGCTGGGGTCCCCAATGCGAGCGGTAAAGTCTCCGATGATGAAGATAATTTCGTGGCCCAGACCTTGCATCTCGCGGAGTTTCCGCAAAGGCACCGTATGCCCGAGGTGAATATCGGGGGCAGAAGGGTCAGCTCCAAATTTAACTCTCAGTCCCCTCCTCTCTCTCTGAGCTCTCCTTAGTTTGGACAGCAGTTCTTTCTCTGAGATGATCTCAACTATCCCCCTCTTTATAACTTCAACCTGTTCTTCGGGTTTCATCTCCTCACCAAAGCTGTTTATCCCGTTAGAATGCCCCGCCAGCCCGGTTAGATGGCAAGCACCTAACGGGGCTTACTTTAGCCCCCACTATTCATACCCTTCTTAAAATTGGAGCAGCGTGGGCTACCCCGCCCTCTGCAATCTGGAAGATTGCGAGGACTTAAGTCCTGGAAATGCTCTGCATTTCTCAGGGCAATCTTTCCCCACCGCTTTGCTTCGCAAAGCGAAGCAGTGGGGATGCGGCCCTTCGCCCCGTGAAATTCGGAGAATTCCCGGGATAAAGTCCCTGCCCCCCTGCTTTCTTGCGAAAGCAAGAAGGGGGCTAGGGAGGTGGATTACTTTAAGTAATCCAGGTTAGCACATAAATATCACCCTCGCAAGATTTTCCCCATTTTTTGGATCGCTCTTGCCCGGTGACTGATCTTATTCTTAAGAGGATAACCTAATTCCCCGAAAGTCTTATTATATTTGGGAACTATAAATATGGAGTCGTAGCCAAATCCATAACTGCCCCTGGGCTTAAAACTGATTCTTCCCCGACAGCTCCCCTCTACTACCTTTGCCTGGCCTTGGGGATTAACCAGGGCTACGCAAGAGCGAAACCTTGCTTTTCTCTTAGAAGCTGGCACACCTTCCAACAATTTTAACAGTTTCAGGTTCCTTTTCCTGTCCGTGGGAGCAAACCTGGCCGAGAAAATCCCCGGGGCGCCTTTCAAATAGTCAACTTCTATTCCCGAATCTTCAGCCAGGGTCAGCTTACCTGTCCACTTTGCGATTTCCTGTGCTTTCTTAAGGGCATTCTCCCTAAAACTATTTCCATCTTCTTCTATCTTTGGGAGGCCGGGAAAGCTCTTAAGAGAGAGAAGCTTTATATTTAGCCCCCCGCTTCCAGCACTCGTAAGACGTGTCAATATTTCTTTAATTTCCCTTACTTTATTATAATTTCTACTTGCTATGACCACTTCTACCACAAAGCTTCTCCCAACTTTCCCAAACCCTCCTTCTGTAATTTGAGCAATTCTTTTATCCCTTTTTTCCCTAAGGTAAGGAGTTTATTCATCTCCTCCTTAGAAAAGGAAGTCCCCTCCCCGCTCCCCTGAACTTCAACAAATTTTCCTTCCCCGGTCATGACAATATTCATATCTACAGAGGCGCGGGAATCTTCCTCATAAGAAAGGTCAAGAAGGGGTCTTCCTTGCACCATACCCACACTCACTGCGGCTACCAAATCCTCAATTGGCCATCTCTCTATTTTCTTCTCCCTCTTTAAATAATCAGCCGCCTCCACCAGAGCGATGAAGGCTCCGGTAATGGCGGCGGTTCGGGTCCCTCCATCTGCCTGGATAACATCGCAGTCAATCCAGACCGTCCTCTCTCCCAAGGATTTTAAATTGGTAACCGCCCTCAGGGACCTTCCGATCAATCTTTGAATCTCGTAAGTGCGCTCGCTTATTCTTGTTCGCTCCCGAAAAATCCGTTCTTTTGAAGAGCGGGGAAGCATCCCGTACTCAGCAGTAACCCAGCCTTCACCAGTATTTTTCAGAAAAGAAGGCACCTTCTCCTGAACAGTGGCACTGCAGACAACCTTTGTATTGCCTACTTCTATTAGGGAAGACCCTTCTGCATAGCGCAGATACCCCCGGCTAATCTTCACCGGGCGCATCTTATCAGGCATCCTCCCGTCCTGTCTCATCCGCTTCCAGCACTCGCAAGACGTGTTCTTCTCCTTATTTACCATCAGGGCAATTATACCTTCTCTTTGAGGAGGTGTCAATAGCACAATGGCAAAATGAATTGACAGCTTCTAGCTGATGGTAGTAAAATGGACGTAAGTGAGGGTTATCTTATGGCTAAGCATTCTACACGTCTTACACGTCTTGCGAGCGCTGGAAGCGCGAGTGCTGCAAGCGTTGGCATAGACATCGGAGCAACAACGGTCAAACTGGGAATTGTTACTGCTTCCGGTAAAGTAATCCATCAGAAAGAGATGGAAACAGATGCAAGCTCCGGCCCGGCTCAGTTTATGAAGAGGTTGACAAGTGCCATAAAGGAGTTGATTGGGGAGAGCAAAGTCAACACGTCTTACACGTCTTACGAGTGCTGGAAGCGCGAGTGCTGGAAGCGGAAGTCTCAATTTAAAGGAATTGGAATTGGCTGTCCTTCCTGGGATGGTTATAATGAAGCCATTGGTGAGGCTCATAACCTGCCAGGATTCAAAGGCCTGGCAGTAGGGAAGATTATTGAGAAAGAATTGGGCCTGCCCACCTTTGTTGATAACGATGCCAATGCGGCCGCCGATGGGGAAAGAATCTTCGGTGGCTGGGGAGATGCTACTCGGAATCTGGTAATTTATACTCTGGGTACGGGTGTGGGTGGTGGAGTAATTCATACCAATCCCAAGACAGGAACCTCAACTAAGATTACCGGACACAAGCTCAGAGGAGCTGAGTTGGGACACATAACCATAGCCTTGCCGCCAGGAAGAAGAAGCCGAAGGTGCAGTTGCGGCCATCCTGATTGCCTGGAGGCCCATGCCTCTGCAACGGCAGTCAGGGAGATAGCCAGAGAGAAGGTTAGGAAAATACTGGAGGAAAGGAAGAAGACCAAGATCATAGACATGGTGGAGAAGGAGCTAATTTTACAAGATCTACAAATACAATCTAAATCGGACGCTTGCAGCACTCGTAAGACGTGTGATGAGAAAATCAAATATATTGAGGCAAGACATGTAGCCATAGCGGCCAACGAAGGCGATCAACTAGCCCTTCAGATAGAAGATGAGACCGCCCATGCTCTTGCCGAGGGGATACGCAATGCCGTACAAGCTTTTGACCCAGAAATAGTAGTAATAGCGGGCAAGATGGGAATCAGGTGGAAGAGACTGGTGGAAAAAGCGATAAAGAAGTATAGAGGAATGCAGAGTGTGGTCTCTTCAGGAGATGTCAGAATAGAAATCTCAAGGCTTGAAAATGCCGGTATCCTGGGGGCAGCCGCCCTGGCCGCACCTGGAAAGTGAATCCCTTCGCTTCCAGCACTCGCGCTTCCAGCACTCGTAAGACGTGTTATGCTTCCTTAAGGCTTAAGCGGATCCGCCTCTCCTCCGGGCTCACCCTGATTACCTTAGTGGTCACCTCCTGTCCCAAGGAAACTACCTCTTCCGGTTTAGAGACAGGCAGGTTAGATAACTCAGAGATGTGGACTAAACCCTCTATTCCCTTCTCCAGTTCAACGAAGACCCCGAAGTTAGTCAGCTTGGTGACTTTGCCCTTAACCAACTGTTCTGGTTTATATTTCTCACTGACTGTCAGCCAGGGATCGGAAGTGAGCTGTTTCATTCCCAGGGAAATCTTCTTATTCTCCGGATCCACCTCTAAGACTACCGCTTCTACTTTCTCACCCTTCTTAACAATTTCTGAGGGATGGCCAACTCTCCCGCTCCAGGACATATCGGAGACATGGATAAGACCATCTATTCCCTCCCCCAATTCGATGAATGCCCCATAATCGGTTAGGTTGCGAATGCGACCTTCTATCCTGGTTCCCACAGGGTAGCGCTCCTTCACCCGTTCCCAGGGATTAGGCTCAACCTGCTTCATCCCCAGGGAGATCTTCTGGTTCTCCTTGTCTATACTTAAGACTACCACTTCTACCATGTCCCCCATAGCTACCACCTCAGAAGGGTGATTGAGGCGCCGAGTCCAGGACATCTCCGAAATGTGGGCCAGACCCTCCACTCCCTCCTCTAACTGAACAAAGGCCCCGTATGAAGTAATATTCACCACCTTGCCTTTCACCTTAGAGCCAACTGGATAACTTTCTTCCACATTCAGCCAAGGATTGGGTGTCTTCTGCTTAAGGCCAAGGGAAATCTTCCCCTCCTCTTTCTTAAAGTCCAGGACCACCACCTCAACCTCATCTCCTATGGCCAAGACCTCGGATGGATGGGAAACTCGTCCCCAGGACATATCAGTTATGTGCAGGAGACCATCTATCCCTCCCAGGTCAATGAAGGCACCAAAATCGGTGATGTTCTTTACTCTTCCTTTGCGCAACTGCCCTTTTTCCAACCCAGAAAGAATCTTTTCTCTGTTTCTCTCCTCCTCCTCCTCCTTAACTATCCGGTGAGAGACGACAACGTTGCGCTGGCGCTTATTTAATTTAATGATCTTAAAGGGGAGTTTCTGTCCAATCAACTGACCGAGGTTTCTGGTTGAATAAGTGGTCGCCTGGGAAGCAGGAAGGAAGGCCTCCACCCCAATATTCACATCGAATCCACCCCTAACTTGCTTAGTTATCGTTCCCTCAATTATTCTGCCTTCCTGAAAGGCAGCCGATACCTTCTCCCAAGCCTTAAGTTGATCCGCCTTCCACTTGGAGAGAACTATTCTGCCTTCCTTGTCCTCAACCTTCTCTAAGAGCACACTCACTTCGTCCCCGACTTCAACTGAACTCCCGAACTCTCTTAAAGGAATGCTTCCTTCGGATTTAAATCCGACATCAACCAATGCTTCCCTGTCGCTTACCCCGACGATCTTTCCCTTGATCAGCTCTCCTTCAGCGATGTGCTTAAAGGTCTCCTCATAGAGCTTGCTCATATCCTCAGGTATCTCCCCTTCAGGCGCCTCAGGGCTTTCCTTCTCGGGCATTCTCCCTTCGCTTCCAGTATTCGCGCTTCCAGCACTCGCGCTTTCAGCACTCGTAAGACGTGTAAGATGTGTAAGATGTGTTACCTCCTTAGCCTTTTCCTCCTCCTCTTTCCCTTTTTCTTCCATAATCTCTTGTTACCTCCTTCGATTTTATTTTTATCTGTTGTTATGAAGCTTCCTCATTACTTCCTCAATTACCCAGTCCGGAGTGGAAGCACCGGCGGTGACCCCCACCTTCTCTTTGCCCTTGAGCCAGGGCAAATCTATCTCCCGGGCTATTTCAATGTGATGGGTCTCCACTCCAGTTCCCTCACTGATTTGAGCTAGACGACGAGTATTGGCACTCTCATATCCCCCTACCACGAGCATGAGGTCCACCCGCTTAGCTAAATTTAGCGTGGACTGCTGTCGCAGGCGGGTAGCTTCACAGATGGTATTGAAGATTTTTGTCTCCTCTGCTCCTGCCACCAATTCTCCTACCACCATCTTAAAATTTTCCATTGACTGGGTGGTCTGGGAGAGAACACCAATTCTCCTTCCCGCTCCCAGTTCCTTTGCCTCATCAGGGCTCTCCAGAACAACTGCTCCCTGGCCAGCGAAGCTGAGGAGGGATTTGACCTCGTAATGGTCCCTCTCTCCCACTATCACCACCAGGTAACCTTCATCCCCCAGAATTTTAGCTAAATCTTGAACTTTTTTTACCAGAGGGCAGGTAGCATCTACAACCTCCAGGCCTCTCCTCCTAACTTCAGCAAGCACAGAGGGCGAAGCTCCGTGACTGCGAATGATGAGGGTTCCATCCTCAACTTGATTTAAATCTTCAACCACCTTCACTCCTCTTCGCCCGAGCTCATCCACCGCCTGAGGATTATGAATAAGGGGACCTAAGGAATAGACCTTCCCTTCGCTTGCAGCACTCGCGCTTGCAGCACTCGTAAGACGTGTAAGACGTGTCTTATTGGCTGCCTGGAAGGCAAGCTTCATAGCCCGCTTAACACCAAAGCAGAATCCAGAATGCCGAGCCAGTTCAATCTCCATCCCCTAAGATATCGCCTTTGGCGATACTTCCAAGGGGATTCCCCCTATGGCGGTCGCCTTCGGCGCCCTGTTACCCCTTAAGGGGTGTCAGATTACACCCCTTAACACAGCCGAAGGCAGTGCCGTAAGGCAACCCCAATCCGTATCGGAATTATTGAAATTCCGATACTCTTAAGTTTTTTATTTCCTCCATTATCTTATCACTTATTGCTTGATAGCGGCTACGGCGATTCTCCCCACCGGGAAATTCCTCCCAGGGAATGGCCTTCCCAAACCGAACTTCAATTTTCTGTGTCCTGATCCAGCGGGCATCTACCGGCAGTGCTCTTTCACTGCCCACTATGAGAGTGGGGATGACCGGCACCCTGGACCGCAGAGTGAGCATTCCTACTCCCAAGTGCCCAGGTTGTAGCTTCCCGTTTAGGCTTCGTTGTCCTTCTGGAAAGACGAGCAGTAGGTCACCCCTTTCCAGTATGCTAAAGGCCTTCTTTATCGCTTTTGTGGCCGGGCTACCCCTCCTCACCGGGAAAGCATTAAGGTGCCTGATTAACCATCCGAGCGCAGGAATGGTGAAAAGGTCATCCCTGGCCATATAGTATATATGGCGCCGTATAGCCGACCCTATAGCTACCGGGTCGAGGAAGCTTATGTGATTGGCAGCAATTATAGCCGCTCCTTTCCTGGGTATATTCTCTTTCCCCTCCACCCTCAGACCGAAGAGAAGTTTAAAAAGAATAAGGCAGGTGATGGAAGCAAAAGAGTAAAACATGGCTCTTCTCCAAATTTAGCAGTAAATAGAACCTGTATTGCTTATGACCTTAGCCTATCTCAGAGCCACCTTCATTAGAAATGAGCTGCTAGATAAACTTAAGTTATTGTTTTGTGAGATGTTAAGAGATTTTAAGCACCGTTCTTAAAATGTTGTTATATTACTAAGTTATTGTATTTTAAGATGTTAGATATAAGACATTAGCTTTTAGTGAGTAATAACCGTTACAGTTGCGAAAAGCAGCGAAGCTGCTTGAGCAACTCTCTGTGGATAACTACACTTTTTGGAGAAGAACCTAAAACATTAACCCTCGCTACGCTCAGGGAAATCCTAAACTCTAAACAAACACAAAATCCTAATTCTCCCTAATATATTTCAGTATCGCAGAGACCTCTTCCTCAATTCTCATCTCAGTGGAGTCAATAACAATGGCTCCTTCCGCTATTTTTAGAGGAGCAATTCTACGGCCCTTATCTTCTCCATCCCTGGCCTTTATCTCTTCCCCAATCTCATTAAGCTCAACCTTATGCCCCTGGCTTCTCAACTCCTCAAATCGCCGCCGAGTTCTCTCTTGAAGCGAAGCATCTAAATAAAATTTGTAATCTGCCCGGGGAAAAACAACCGTCCCGATGTCTCTTCCTTCTACCACCACCCCTCCTTCTTCACCCATCTCCCGCTGAAGTTTAACCATCCTTTCCCGCACTCCAGCTAACCTGGCCAGGTAAAAGACATTATTGGTCACCTGAGGGAGCCTGATCTCCCCGGTGACATTTTGACCGTCCACATAAACCTCCAGGCCATCTCCTGCCTTCTTAAGGAGAATCTCTGTCCTCTGGGCCAGGCGCACCAGCACTTCTTCGTCTTTCAGGTCAATCTTTTCCTGGAGCGCCTTCCAGGTAACGGCTCGATACATGGCTCCAGTGTCTATGTAAAGATAATTCAACCTCCTGGCTACTAATTTGGCAATAGTGCTTTTACCTGAGCCAGCCGGCCCATCAATGGTAATGGTCAATCCCCTCTTCATATTTAATAAACAGCGATTTCCTCAAGGGTATCCATGAACTCTGGGAAAGAAGTATTAATACAATCTGTATTGAGGATAGTGGTCTCGCCTTTAGTCACCAGTCCGGCCACAACCATAGCCATAGCCATGCGGTGATCTCCAAAACTGTCCACCTCGGTTCCCATTAAAGGTCTTCCGCCCTGGATAATTAAGCCCTCCTCCACTTCCTTTACCCTTGCCCCTAACTTAGTTAAATTAGTAGCTAAAGCCCTCAGCCTGTCCGTCTCCTTAAGGCGCAGTTCAGCAGCTCCTCTAATCTGCGATTCTCCCTCAGCTACACAAGCGGCTATGGCAATGACGGGGATCTCATCAATTATTTTAGGAATGATTTCACCGCCTAAGTTTATTGGTCTGAGTTTTGCTCCCTTTATCTCAATATCGGCCATTGGTTCAAAGTGGTCTTCTCTTAAATTAGAAATAGTTACTTCGGCTCCTATCTCCTCTAAGACCTTTAGGACTCGGCTTCTGGTAGGATTCATGCCAACACCCCTCACCGTAACCCGAGAACCAGGCACGATAGCCGCACCCATCAGGAAGAAGGAGGCAGAGGATATATCCCCGGGGATGGAAACAGTTTTCCCTGTTAATTTAGGTCTTCCCCTTACCTTTACTGTTAAACCGTTGACAGCCACCTCAGCTCCAAAGAATTTTAGCATCCGCTCGGTATGGTCCCTTGATTTGGCTGGTTCAGTAACCGAGGTCTCTCCTTCCGCATAGAGGCCGGCTAAGAGAATGGCCGACTTAATCTGAGCGCTGGCCACTGGCGAGTTGTAACTAATTGCCGACAAATTTCCTCCCCTGATGGACAGGGGAGCTAAATTTCCCTGATCAGGCCCAGAGATATGAGCGCCCATCTTCCTCAGTGGCTCGGTCACCCTTTTCATTGGCCTTTGCCTGAGGCTCGCATCGCCGGTGATAACAGCTGAGAAGTCCTGTCCAGCCAGTATCCCTAAAAGAAGGCGCATGGTCGTTCCCGAGTTGCCTGCATTAAGGATATCGCCCGGCTCAGATAAGCCACTTAATCCCTGCCCAAATATCCGCAGCCTTTCGCTTCCCATCCCTTCTATCTTGATTCCCATTGACTGAAAAGCCTTAACTGTCCTCAAACAATCCTCTGCATTCAGGAAGCCCTCCACCTCTGTTCTGCCCTCAGCTAAGGCCCCAATCATCACCACCCGATGAGAAATAGACTTATCCCCGGGAGCTTTGATTGAGCCCTCTAATCGCTTAACCGGTTTAATCTTTAAATTCCCCATGCCATTAACTGCACTTACTGGGACTTTGACACTTATTAATTTTATCGTCGAGAGATCCAAAATGGTTGGTAGTTACTACACCCCATAGAGAGAGAATGTGTCCCGACGATAAAAATATCCCAAAAGGGGTTAACTGTCAAACTTGCACTTACTCAGCTAATTCCCTGCCACGGGCACTGCAGGCTTTTTATAGCCCATCACAGTTCATCTCGCAATGACCTGGCCTTTTCAAATTCCTTCAGAAGGGCTGCCCCATCTTCTTCCACGATGCATTTCTTCATTTCCCCGATTAGACCTATTAATCTATCTATCATGGTGGCTATGTTTTTCTTATTAGTGAGGCAGATGTCTTGCCACAGCGCCGGGGGGGAACCTGCGATACGAGTAGTATCTTTGAAGCCGCTGGCCACCAGGGATAGAATGCGCTCATCTCTCTCCCTCAGCTCACCCACTAAATTGACCAAAGCTGTAGCCACAAGATGGGGCAGATGGCTGACTGCCGCTACCAAGAAGTCATGCTCCTTCGGCTTCATTACTAAAACCGTTGCTCCTATGCTCTCCCATAACCACTTAACTGTATCTAAAACCTCGGATGAGGTCGTCTCTCCCGGAGTCAAAATGCAGACACTTTTCTCAAATAGGTCTGCCTTTGCAGATTCCACTCCTCTCTTCTCCGAGCCGGCCATTGGATGTCCGCCCACAAATGACGCTCCTTCAAGCTTGTGCCCTTTGGGGTAAAACATCTTATTCACTTCCCTCACAATCTGTTCTTTAGTGCTCCCTACATCAGTAATAATGGCTCCCTGAGGAAGGTGAGAAAGCATTCTTTTAATCATCTCAGAAATTATATCTACCGGAGTAGCTACAATAGCTAAATTAGCATCTTTCACTCCTTCCCTGAAATCAAGGGTAGCCCTATCTACCGCTCCTAATTTGAGGGCCTTATTTAGGGATTCCTGCCGGCGACCAATTCCAATAACCTCTTCAACCAAATTCTTCTTCTTTAAAGCCAGCCCAATTGAGCCACCAATAAGCCCCACACCAACTATAGCCAGCTTTTTCATTCTAGCTCTCTTCCCTGTCAATCCCCGGGTGAAGTTTCGGTCTTCGTGCCTTCGCGGGTTTTCTTCCTGTATGCAGGCATTATAAGATAAAATCAATTACTTGTAAAGTCAATTTTTGAATTTTTGTGAATTTTTCACGGCATTAGATAACTTTCGGGGCTGAAGTGGCAAATTTGCAGGAATTGGGCAAGAAAATCGCCTTCGGCGATAACTGGAATATGATTTTCTTGCCCCCACGCTTTGCTTCGCAAAGCGAAGCAGTGGGGCTTGTATAGGAAAGTATTTTATACCGCAAGAAACTTCGTCCGCCAACGAAGTTGGCGAACTCAGAACTCATTCCTTGCGAAGTTTCAGTGGTTGATGATAGCGAAGAAAATGCTTATATTGGGGAAAGTTAGTTTTGGTGCCGTGAGAGTGTTTAGGCATTATCCTGTATAATCTCGGCGTCGGGGCACAAACAGTGGTCGTATCAATAGTGGTTATGGCTCTTGCTCCTCTTAAACCCTCAGCTCCTTCAAAAACACCTTTTACCATTGTGCTCATTATCTGAGACGCAGATTTTTGTAAATTATTCTCGGTTCGGGCTATCCTTGTTACGGCAGCTATTTACTATTAACTACACGAGTTACGCACCCTTTTTGTAACTATTTGATAATCAATGGGTTACAGTA
>JAJOKU010000026.1 GCA_021129695.1 candidate division NPL-UPA2 bacterium | reverse complement strand
CACAGTCTTGCGTTAATCAAAGTCATGAGGAGCGAAGCGACGAATTTTCTTGTTGCCTTTTTGGCCGCAGTTGATATAATAATGAGGGTGAAATGGGAGAGATTGCTGATAATCTCAGCCTGGTAAGGGAGCGGATAGCCCGGGCAGCCAGGAGGGCAGGCCGAAGGGAAGAGGAGATCGAGCTGGTGGCGGTGACCAAAACGGTGGAGGTTGCCCGTATTCGGGAAGCTATCCAGGCCGGAGTGAAGACCATCGGGGAGAACCGGGTGCAGGAAGCTTCAATCAAGCATAAGGAGATCGGCCCTGAGGTCAACTGGCATATGGTTGGACATCTACAGAGGAATAAGGCGAAAAAGGCTTTAGAGGTTTTTGATCTTATTCATTCAGTTGATTCTTCTGCCTTAGCGGAGGAGATAGATAGACGGGCTGGAGGTTTGGAAAGAAAGATGGATGTATTGTTGGAAGTGAATGTCTCCGGGGAAGAGTCAAAGTTTGGGTTGAAGGTAGAAGAAGTATTTAAATTTCTGGAGAATGCCTCCAAACTTAAAAATATACACATATTGGGGCTAATGACCATGACCCCTTTCACCGCATCGCCGGAAACCTCAAGGCCCTATTTCCGTAAACTTAGATGTCTGAGCGAGGAGATTAAGTCCGCTGGGATAGAAGGCGTGGAGATGAAGTATCTTTCTATGGGGATGAGTCAGGATTTTGAGACAGCCATTGAAGAGGGAGCAAATATGGTTCGTGTCGGCACCGCCATATTTGGGGAACGAAAGCAGTGATGGAGCTCAAGAAGAAGATTGCCTTCATTGGGGTGGGTAATATGGGTCAGGCTCTCGCGAGAGGCATTCTTGAGAAAGGAATAGTTGAACAAAAGGGCATCATTGTTAGTGACATTGACAAAGATAAGTTAGGGAGCTGCCAGAGTGAGTTACAGGTTACAGTGGCCGGGGATAACAGGGAAGCAGTCAGGAAGGCAGATATTGTCATTATAGCGGTAAAGCCAAAGGCGGTAGAGAATGTTCTGAAGGAAATAGCCGATTCTTTGGAACCCTCAAAATTGGTTATTTCTATTGCGGCCGGGATAACTACGGACTATATTGAGAATATGCTCGGAAAGGAGGTCCCTGTAGTCAGGGTAATGCCCAACACAGCCGTCCTGGTTGGAGAGGGTATGGCAGCCATAGCCCGGGGTAGATTTGCCGGAGAGGAAGAAGAGAAAATATCTTGCACAATATTTTCAGCAGTGGGGAAAGTGGTTGAGGTAGAGGAAGAGTTAATGAACGCGGTCACCGCCTTAAGTGGCAGTGGTCCGGCTTATATTTTTGCTGTTATGGAGAATCTCATAGAAGCAGGTATCAGGGAGGGGCTACCTCCTCAATTAGCTGATACTCTTATTAAACAGACCGCCTTAGGAGCAGCTAAGATGGCAAGTCAGGCCAAGGAGAAGCTTTCTGCGTTAAGGGAGATGGTCACTTCCCCGGGGGGAACGACGGAGGCTGCCCTGAATATTTTCAAGAAGAAGGGGCTTCAAGATATCATCCTTGAGGCAGTCGCCTCGGCAACCAGGAGGGCAAAGGAACTACAACACAAAGTTTCGGCATAGCCCTTCGCTCATTCTCGGCACGCTCCATGCGAAATATGGAACTGCTGATAGATACAGTCTTTATTGGGAGCGTGCCTCCGAGGGTTTTCTTGCCGCTTCCAGCATCTTAAGACACGGCGGCAATAAAAAATCCGCTCAGGGCTAAGACCGAACCTTTGCAGGGCTCAGTGGTTACAGGAGTAAAACTATGGCAGATTTGAAGGGGAGAATAAAAGAAGCAGTTAGCTTTATCAAATCCAGGAGCAAGGTCCGGCCCAGGATTGCCATAATCCTGGGAACGGGATTGGGAGCTCTGGCCGATGAGATTGAGGCAGATGAGACTGTTCCCTATTCTGACATACCCTCTTTCCCCGCTTCCACGGTCATCGGCCACGCCGGGCAGCTCGTCTTAGGGAAGATTGGAGGAAAGAAAGTTGTGGCCATGCAGGGTAGGTTTCATTACTATGAGGGTTACTCATTGGAGGAGGTCACCTTCCCTGTTCGGGTGATGAGAGCTCTGGGAGCGGAGACCTTCATCGTCTCCAATGCCGCCGGGGGCATGAATCCGCAGTTTGAGACAGGGGATTTGATGATCATCACCGACCATATAAATCTCATGGGCGTCAATCCTTTAATCGGAGTTAGTGATGAGAGGCTTGGCCCTCGATTCCCGGATATGTCTGAGCCCTACGACCGCAAACTCGTCCGTCTTACTGAGAAAGTGGCCAGGGAAGAGAAGATAAAGGCTCAGAAAGGCGTCTATGTAGCCGTAACCGGGCCTAATTTAGAGACGGCCGCTGAATATAGATTCTTGCGTCTCATCGGGGCTGATGCTGTTGGTATGTCCACCGTTCCTGAGGTAATTGTGGCCGTACAGGCGGGAATGAGGGTACTGGGAATTTCCTGCATAACTGATAAGTGTCTCCCGGATGTCCTGAAGCCAGCCAATATCGAAGCTATCTTCAAAGTAGCCAGAACAGCAGAACCTAAGCTGACTCGATTGGTAAGTCAGGTAATTGGTAGAATGTAAAGATGGATTACCGCAAGACCCTTAATTTACCGCAGACCAAGTTTCCCATGAGGGCTGACCTGGTAAGACGGGAGCCCGAGCTCCTCAAGTTCTGGGAAGAGAATAGAGTCTATGAAGCTTTAAGGAAGAAACTCAAAGGCAAGCCAAAATATATCCTCCATGACGGCCCCCCTTACGCTAACGGAGATGTTCACATTGGCACCGCCCTGAATAAGATATTGAAAGATATCATCGTCAAATATAAGTCAATGCAGGGTTATGATAGCCCTTACCTTCCAGGCTGGGATTGCCACGGACTGCCCATTGAGCATCAGGTGATGAAATCCCTCCGAGGAAAAAAGAGAAACAACCTGACCAAGCTGGAGACAAGGAAGCAGTGCCGCCGCTTTGCGGAGAAGTTTGTGGGCATTCAGAGGGAACAGTTTAAAAGATTGGGAGTCCTGGGAGATTGGGATAATCCTTACCTTACCATGCACCCTAACTATGAAGCTAAGATCATTGAAGTTTTCGGAGAACTGGTTGCCAAAGGGCTCATCTACCGCTCCCTTAAGCCCGTCCACTGGTGCATCCAGTGTCAAACTGCTCTGGCTGAGGCTGAGGTTGAGTATAGCGACCACGAATCCCCTTCTATCTATGTAAAGTTCCCGCTGACCGGGGAATCCAAGATAGAGATAGAGAGTAAAGGCCGGGTGCGATTGGATTGGAACCTGCCAAATGGCCCTGTAAACGTCTTAATCTGGACGACTACCCCCTGGACACTGCCGGCTAACCGGGCTACTGCCCTGCATCCAGATTACGAATATGCCCTGGTGACGGTAGGCAATGAGACGCTCATTGTGGTCAGGGATCTGGTAGATATTGTCATGCAGAAGGCGGGTATAACTGAATATAAAATAGTCGCAACTGCGCAGGGCAAGAAGCTAAAAGGGATAAAGTATCTCCATCCGCTAAGCAAGGATGAGTGCCCGGTGATTTTAGGTGAAACAGTAGTTAAGGATGAGGGAACTGGCTGTGTCCATACTGCCCCTGGCCATGGGGAAGCAGATTATGAGTTAGGCCTGAAGTATAAATTGCCAATCTTCGCCCCGGTTGATGAGAAGGGGCGATTCAGCTCTAAGATCCCTGAGTTTTCTGGCATGAATGTGTTTGAAGCCAACCAGCCGATAACGGAAAGACTGAGGGAGAAAAGTCACCTTCTTCACCAGGAACTCCTCACTCACTCCTATCCCCACTGCTGGCGCTGCAAGCGCCCGGTCATCTTTCGAGCCACTGAGCAGTGGTTTATCTCCGTTGATAAGAACAGCCTCCGTGAGAGAAGCCTGAAGGAAATAGAGAAAGTTAACTGGATTCCAGGTTGGGGCCAGGTTCGGATAAGAAATATGGTCCGGGAGCGCCCTGACTGGTGTATCTCCCGCCAGAGGGTTTGGGGAGTCCCCATCCCCATCTTCTACTGTCTGGGATGCGGACGGGAGTTGCTCAGTGAGAAAGCTATTAAGGCAGTGTCAGATCTTTTCTTAAAGGAAGGCAGTGATAGTTGGTTCTCCAGAGACGAGGTCCTCCCCCCGGATATCAGTTGTCCAGGCTGTGGCCAGAGAAAATTCAGGAAGGAGACTGATATCCTTGATGTCTGGTTTGAATCGGGAGTAAGCCACCGGGCGGTGCTCAAAGATAGCGAGAACCTCTCCTATCCGGCCGATCTCTATTTAGAGGGAAGCGACCAGCACCGGGGCTGGTTTCAGACCTCACTGCTTACGGCGCTGGGAGTGGAAAGCCAGGCTCCTTACAAGACGGTCTTAACTCACGGTTTTATGGTTGATGGAGATGGAAAGAAGATGTCTAAATCCTTAGGGAATTTAATCTCCTCCGAGGAAGCCATCGGGAAGTTTGGAGCTGATGTCATCCGGCTGTGGGCATCCTCGGAGGACTATAGAAATGACATTGCCTTCTCCTCAGAGATCCTCACCCGGATGGTGGAAGCCTACCGCCGCATCAGAAATAGTTGCCGTTTTATCCTGGGGAATATCTATGATTTTGATCCCGATAAGGATAGAGTGGACTACGAGCAGTTACCCGAGATAGACAGATGGGCGCTGTCCAGGCTGGCTGGGCTTCTCGGGAAGGCGACCCGGGCATACGATAGTTTTGAATTCCATCGCCTCTATCACGACCTTCACAATTTCTGCACAGTTGACCTCGGTTCCTTCTACTTTGATGTTCTTAAGGATAGGCTTTATACTTTCGCCGCCTCTTCCCGGGAGCGCCGCTCTGCCCAGACAGTGCTGTACGAAATTCTGTTGACCTTGACCAAGCTGATGGCACCACTTCTCTCGTTTACGGCTGAGGATGTCTGGCGGCATCTTCCTGGAAATGAGGAAGAAAGCGTTCACCTTGCCTCCTGGCCAAGCTCAGATGAATCTTATCTAAATGAGAAATTGGAGGAAAGATGGGAGAGACTTCTGCGGGTGAGAGAGGAAGTGTACCGCATTTTAGAGAAGGCGCGTCGGGAGAAGATGATCGGGAATTTCCTGGAAGCTAAGGTAGTGCTTTTTTCTACCTCATCTCGCCTTACTTCGTTCCTGAAGGAATATGAATCAGAACTGGCTACCGTCTTCATCGTTTCCAGTGTTGAGCTAAGGCCGGTTAAGACTCTTCCGGAGGATGTCTCCCCGGGAGAAGAAATCAAGGAGTTGGGAATGAGGGCAGAGAAAGCTCCGGGGCGAAAATGCGAGCGATGCTGGATCTGGAGTGAGACAGTGGGGGAAATAGAGGAGCATCCAACTATCTGCAGGAGATGCTTTAAGGTCATTTAGGATGAAATAAGGGAGTGATTTATGTGAAGAAAAAGGACAAGGAGAAGTTCAGATGTCTTTTAGAGAAGAGGAGGGAAGGCCTTCTCTCTGAAATCGAGCATCTGGAAAATGACAGCCTGAATAAGTCACAGCGGGATGCTTCCGGGGACCTCTCCGGCTACTCCTTCCACATGGCCGATATGGGGACGGACAATTTTGACCGGGAACTTACTCTCGATTTGGTTAGCACCGAGCAGAAACTCCTTTACGAAGTGGATGAGGCTTTACGCCGAATTAAGGAAGGCACGTTTGGCCTCTGCCAGCAGTGCGGGAAAGACATTAGGCATAAGCGCCTGGAGGCAGTTCCCTATGCCCGGCTCTGCATCAAGTGCAAGGAGGAGATGGAGAAAAAATAGGAAGAATATGACCTTATTTCTTGCTCTTGCTGGCCTCATTTTGATCCTTGACCAAGTCTCTAAATACTATGTTCAGAAATTAATCCTGCCCGGTCAATCAATTCCAGTCCTTAAGGATATATTTCATCTCACCCATATCCATAACTATGGAGCTGCCTTCGGACTCTTGCGTCACCAGACAGCTTTCCTCATTCTCATCTCTATCCTCAGCATCATCTTGATACTGTCCCTTCAGAGAAAGTTCTCTGAGAGATACCCTAACTGCACTTCTTCGCTCGGCCTCGTCCTGGGAGGGGCTATCGGCAACCTCATTGACAGATTGCGTTTTGGGTATGTGGTCGATTTTCTGGATTTCAGTCTCTACGGCCATCACTGGCCGGTCTTCAATCTTGCCGATTCAGCCATCACCGCTGGAGTAATAATCGTGTGCTGGAAAATGCTCCGGGAAAGCAGAAAGAGTTAAGATATCTCATGCATCCCATCCTGTTTAAGCTTGGTCCCATTTCTATTCATTCTTATGGAGTCATGCTTGCCCTGGCCTTCTTCTCAGGAGTGCTGTTAGTTAGGAGGCAAGCAAGGAGGGAGGGTATTGATGTGGAGAATATCCTGGACCTAAGCTTCGTTATCCTAATTTCAGCTATAGTCGGTTCCAGAGCACTCTTCGTCCTCCTCAATATCAAGGATTACCTTGCTCATCCGGGTCAAATCTTCATGCTCCAGCAGGGAGGACTGGCATTCCATGGTGGTCTTTTTTTAGCGCTGGCCAGTGGAATATGGTTTCTGCGGAGAAAGCGAATGAAAGTGGGGACAACAGCTGATTTAGTCATTCCCTACGTAGCCCTGGGCCAGGCAGTAGGGAGGATTGGATGCTTCTTGAATGGCTGCTGTTACGGGCTTCCCACTAATTTACCCTGGGCAATCACCTTCCCACCTAAGAGCCCCGCCCACAGCCACTTCTTGGATGCCTCTCTCCACCCAACTCAGGTCTATCAGTTGTTAGCCAATTTATTTATCTTCGTCGTCTTGATTAAACTTCGCCGACGCAGCCGTTACCAGGGGCAGGTCTTTCTCAGATACCTTCTCCTTTACGGCGTTTTTCGCTTTCTCATCGAGTTCTTGCGGGGAGATAATCCACCAATCCTCTTTCAGTTAACCATATCTCAGGTTATCAGTCTGGCCATCTTCCTCCTGGCCACAGCCTCTATGGTGATATTACACACCAGGAAAGTATAAAATGCTTTCCTGAGCGGATTGGGGTTGCCTTACGGCACTGCCTTCGGCTGTGTTAAGGGGAACAATCTGGTTCCCCTTAAGGGGTAACAGGCGAGTCCGAAGGACACGCCGCCTTAGGGGCGAAGCCCCTGGGAAGTAGTCCCGGAGGGACTATCTTATGGAAGAGAGGCAAGAATTCATAGTTGAAGAAGATGGGATGCGGCTGGATAAATTCATATCTAAACGAGCTGTTGCCCTATCTCGATCTCAAATTCAAAGTTTGATTAAACGAGGCAAGATCACCATAAATAGGCTGCCATCCAAATCCAGCCATAGAGTGGTGGCCGGTGATAAAGTAAGTGTTCTCATTCCTGAGCAGGAACCCCTAAAAGTTCTTCCCGAGGATATTCCTCTGGATATCTTATATGAAGATGCGGAGCTTCTAATAGTCAACAAGCCCCACGGGATGGTGGTCCATCCGGCGGCCGGGCATTACTCGGGAACCCTGGTTAACAGCCTTCTCTTCCACTGCCCCCATCTTTCTGCGATAAATGGTCCTCTTCGGCCAGGGATCGTGCACCGCCTGGATAAGGATACTTCTGGAACATTGATGGTGGCTAAGACCGATGAGGCTCATCTTGATTTAGTTAGGCAGATGAAAGAGCGCCGCGTTAAAAGAAAGTATTTGGCCCTGGTGGAGGGAAGGCTCGAACTGGATGAAGGAACTATTGAAGCTCCCCTCGGACGTCACATCCTCAAGCGAAAGAGAATGGCTGTGCGCCATCAGGGCGGAAGGTTTGCCCTTACCCATTACCGTGTCTTAGAGAGGTTCAGGGCAGCTACCTTATTAGAGATAACTTTAGCTACCGGACGAACCCATCAAATAAGAGTGCATTTAGCCTATATTGGGCATCCGGTAGTGGGGGATAAGACCTACGGGAGAAAAGGTTTAAGGTTTACCCCGTTTAGAGATAATTCTCTAACGAGGTTTAAGCGAGAAACTTCCCCTATAAATCGTCAGGCACTGCACGCCCGGTTACTCGGTTTTGCTCATCCCTCCAGAAAAGAATACATGCAGTTCACGGCTCCCCTTCCCCACGATATAGAGCAGTTATTGCATAATTTGAGGGCATAGATTTCCCTTTCAAGATTTCCCTTTAGATTTCCTGAAATTTCAGCATAAGAGCCATAGTTCTCTTGCCCTGGCCAGAAACTGAACATTTTTAAGGGCGCTGTGAAAAAGACAAAGTTTCAAAAGTTTGTTGACAGAAGGGATGGGGGCGTGCTAATATTTCGGTTGGGAGGGCTAGTCCTAACGGTAAGGCACCTGACTTGAAATCAGGCGGGTTTAAAGCCCTTGGGGGTTCAAATCCCTCGCCCTCCGCCAGGGTAGTGTGCAAAACAAGCTCAGAGAACACCGATTGGCACCAATTCACCGAACAGATTTGCGCTAATTGGTGAGATTTGTGTTCAGAGGAGAGGTGGCCGAGCGGCTGAAGGCAGCTGCCTGCTAAGCAGTTGAGGGGTGAATAACTCCTCCCCGGGTTCGAATCCCGGCCTCTCCGCTTATTATCCATTTGCTTTTAATGCTGCTGCGCCTGTAGCTCAGCTTGGATAGAGCGTTGGGTTGCGGACCCAAAGGTCCCGCGTTCGAGTCGCGGCAGGCGTATCCGGGAGCATCGGAATTTGAAAATTCCGATGCTGATTAGGGAGTGCCCTACGGCACTGCCTTCGGCTATGTGCGGGGGTATCTTGGAGAGGTGCCCGAGCGGCTTAAGGGGCGTGCCTGGAGAGCACGTGTGGGCTTATGTTCACCCTGGGTTCAAATCCCAGCCTCTCCGCTGGAATGGTCGTGATAGATGGGGAAGTGGCAGTACCTTGAAGATTAGAGTAGAGTCATGACTTACATCGTCTTAGCCAGGAAGTGGCGACCTCAAACTTTTGAGGAAGTGGTCGGACAGGAGCACATTACCCGCACCCTGCGAAACGCCATCCTCACCAAGAAAGTAGCTCACGCCTATCTTTTCGCCGGCCCCAGGGGAATTGGCAAGACGACCACCGCCCGGCTCCTGGCCAAAGCTTTAAACTGTGTGAATGGTCCGACGGTTAAGCCCTGTAATAAATGTGGTTCCTGTCAGGAGATTACTGATAGCATCAGCCTGGATGTATTGGAAATAGACGGGGCTTCTAATCGGGGGATCGATGAGATAAGAAGCCTGAGGGAGAATGTTAAGTTTGCCCCCAGCCGGGACAGGTTCAAGATCTATATCATTGACGAGGTCCATATGCTTACTCAGGAAGCTTTCAATGCCCTCCTTAAGACGCTGGAGGAGCCACCGGAGCATGTGAAGTTTATCTTCGCCACCACCTTGCCTCATAAGGTATTGCTCACTATTCTTTCCCGCTGCCAGCGGTTCGATTTCCGCAGGATTGCGGTTCTTGAATTAATGGGGAGATTAAAACTTATTGCTAAAGAAGAGGGGCTGAAGGTAGAGGAGAAAGCGCTTTTCGCCATGGCCCGGGGCGCTGAGGGGAGCATGCGGGATGCCCTTTCCATCCTGGATCAGCTGGCCTCCTTCTCAGCAGGGGAGAAGATTGTGGAGGAGGAGGTAAATGCCATCCTGGGGATGGTGGAGGAGGAGCGCTTTCTTGATTTAACCAAGGCCATGATTAAAGGAGATACCTTAAGGGCAGTGGAGTTAGTGGATGCTATCATTGGTGAGGGGAAAGACCCTCGTCTCTTCTGCGCTAACCTCATTGAGCATTTCCGCAACATGCTCATGCTCAAGGTTGGCGGAGAAGGAGTTGAGCTTGTTGACCTACCTGAAGATAGCATTAAAAGGCTGAAAGGCGAGGCGGCCCACTTCAGCTTTGAGGAGATGGAGGAAGCCATTGCCACCATCTCCCAGGCAGAAGAGAATTTGAGGCGCTCCCAGTTAGGTCGCATCCCCCTGGAACTGGCCGTCATAAAATTGACCAGATTAAAACCGGCCTCTAACTCAACTGAGGCAAAAAGAGAGGTTGCTCCTTCTGGAAAGAACACTTTATCTCTGGAGAAAGTGAGAGAAGAATCTGCTTCTCCTGAGCCGAGCACTTTATCTCTGGAGAAAGTCAGAGAGGGCTGGCCTCAGGTATTAGAGCGGGTGAAGGAGAAGAAAATTTCGGCCGAGGCCTTCTTAAAGGAAGGCAGCCCAGTCAAAGTGAGTGAGAAGATAGTAACCGTTGCTTTCCCCGGAGAGCTTAATTTCCACAAAGAGAATGTAGAGAGAAACGAGATCAGGCAGATTATTGAAGGGGCGTTGAAAGAGGTCTTCGCTCACGATCTAATGATCCACCCCATCCTCAGCGGTTCAAAGCGGAAGGAGGTGAAAATCAGTCAACCAGGGAGCGCCGATAAAGAAGATGAGCTCACCAGCAGACTCAGGGAAGAGCCAATCATTAAAGCCGCCCTGGATACATTTGGAGGCAGAATAGTTGAAGTGAAGAAGAAGGAGGGATAGCCGAATGAAGGGATTATGGCAGCTGTTAAGTCAGGCAAAGACAATTCAGGAGAAGATGGCTAAGGTTCAGCAGGAACTCCGGGAGAAGACGGTGGAGGCTAGCGCCGGGGGAGGGATGGTCACCGTCAAAGTCAATGGCGAAGGTCAAATTCTTTCCATAAAGATAGAGCCGGAAGTGGTGGATTCCAAAGATATGGAGATGTTAGAGGATTTAGTCCTGGCCGCCGTAAATGAGGGATTGCGCAAGGCTCATCAGTTGATGACCGAGGAGATGGGCAGAATAGCCGGAGGACTGGACATGCCCGGTCTTTCCCAGATGCTTGGCTCAGGAACTTAAAAATGTACCGTTACCCTCAAGCGGTAGTAAGAGCAATTGAGAATCTAAGCAAGCTTCCCGGCATCGGGCCGAGGACGGCTGAACGGTTGACCATCTTCCTCCTTAAGAGCTCTAAGGAAGAGGTGAAGGCCCTGGCCACCGCCATTGGAGAGCTCAAGGAGAAGGTGAACTACTGCTCGGTCTGCGGGAACCTGAGCGAAGAAGAGAAGTGTTACATCTGCCGCAGTCCCAAGCGAGATAGTTCGCCAATCTGCGTGGTGGAAGAGCCAGGCGATGTAGCTGCCATGGAGAAGACAAGCCAGTATAAAGGTCTCTACCATGTCCTCTCTGGAGCCCTCTCGCCCTTAAATGGAATTGGCCCGGAGAATCTTAGAATAAAGGAACTTTTGAAGAGGATAAAAGAAGAAAAGCCGCAAGAGATAATCTTAGCTACCAATCCCAATGCCGAGGGGGAAGCTACCGCCATCTATTTAGCCAAGCAGATCAATCCCCTGGGAGTAAAACTCACCCGGCTGGCTCGAGGGATTCCAATGGGGAGCAGCCTGGAATACATTGATGAAGTCACCCTGGGCAAAGCCCTGGATGGGAGAAGGGAGTTCTGAGATGAAAGGGCTGATTGAGATTCGCTGGCATGGGTGTGGTGGACAGGGTGCAAAGACAGCCCCGCACAATTTGTTGCCGAGGCTGCCCTTGAGGAGGGAAAGTTCATTCAGGCCTTTCCCGAATATGGCCCGGAAAGACTATAAACTACCGATTTCACGGATTAACATGAGAATTATAAAGACTTAAGGATATTATTGATTTTCTGTGAGAATCTGTGTTAATCTGTGGTTTGATAGTGGAGAGAGAAGTTTTTTTAAGTCCGGATGGGTAAAAAGAAGCAAAAGTTCTTTGGAAAATAGTTTTCCCCGGTAGCTCAGTCGGTAGAGCAGGTGGCTGTGCGAAGCATCCGAAGGATGCTGAGCAAAACGGGGCATGAAAGGAGGTGACAATTGGCCAAGAAAGAGAGGCGAAAATATAGCGATCGCCGCCAGTATTTGATTAGGGCCGTACACAAGAGACGTAGAAAAATACGTCTTATGACTATCGAGTACAAAGGCGGGAAATGTAGCATATGCGGCTACAATCGCTGTATTGACGCACTTGAATTTCATCACGACAATTCTTCCGGAAAAGACCTCAGCATATCTGATAAAGGATATACTCGAAGTTGGAATAGGGTTAAGGAAGAGCTGGATAAATGTGTGATGCTTTGTGCCAATTGCCACCGAGAAATCCATGCTCCAAGCGCAGCTCCCGGTGGAAACACCGGGATGAAAAAGCGGGCTAATTCAGGGAAGCCTAAGGCCGCAAGGCTATGGTAATCCTGAGCTACCCCCATGCTTTCTTGCCCTGTGAAATGTGAAACATTTCCAGGGCTGAGTCCCCGAAATCGCCTTGCGATTTCTAGGGGCGAAAGCAAGAATGGGGGGAGTGCAGAGACTATACACCCGCTACCCTAACGTAGAGTCGAGGGTAAAGAGAAAGTCCAGGCCTGGTAGAAATATCAGGGGACCCTGTAACCACCTTGTCGCAAGTTCGAGTCTTGCCCGGGGAGCCAGATTTGACTATTGGCGAACCAGTCAGAAGTGATGGTTTCCTGAAGTGATAAGCCTGTGGAGGGTAAATCCCACAGGCTTATTTTTATTCTGTCACCAGAGAAGACAACCTCTCTCAAGAGAATATGAAGGAGTCTCTGCTGGTCAAGAGGCTTAAGATGGTCAAAAATAATACCGAACTCCTGAAGGTGATTTTTCAAAACCTCTCCATCAACTACATACCGCTTCTTTTCTTCAATCCTGATTGAGAGAAGATTTATATCCCTTTCCAGATTTTTCTTTTTCTCTTCCAATTCTTCCAACTCGTCCTCTATCAATCCTAAAGTCTTGGAACCATCTTTGAGGGAGTCAATAAAAGTCCTAATGGTCTTTTTGACTTCTTCTAATTCTTTCTCTTTGGTTTCCTTCTCTTCTTGCAATGGTTTAATCCCATCTTTGGAAACCTGAGTAGCCTTTCTAATCATCTCATCAAGAAGGTCTTCCTTTCTCTGAATTTCTTTTAGTCCAAAGACAACGACTCTTTCCAACTCTGGAGCCGAGACTGCCCTGATACTACAATTATCTCTACCAAACCGATTATTGACCGTGCAACTGTAATAGAAATACTGACCACTTTTAGCTGATTTGGGGGTCATAAGAAATTTGCAATCTCCACACTTGACCAGTCCTTTAAGGAGATACTGATGCCTATCCTTTTCAATCCTTCCTCTTTCTTTGTAATTTTCTTCCAAAAGATTCTGAATCCTCTGCCATTTCTCCTTCTCTACAATCCCCTGATGCTCACTCTTGTAAACCTTACCTTTGTAAAGAACCATTCCTACATAGAGGGGATTCTTAAGGATTGTTCTGATACTCTCTTTTGAGAATAACTTACCCTTCTTTGTCTTAAAACTTCTTTGATTCAATTCCCTGGCAACTACTCCTAAACTTTTGTTCCGAAAATAGAGTTCTATTGGCGTGTCATTCTGAGCCAAAGGCGAAGAA
>JAJOKU010000060.1 GCA_021129695.1 candidate division NPL-UPA2 bacterium | reverse complement strand
AACTTCCACATTTTCATCCCTCCGCCTCTGCGTGGCTAGTTATTAAATCGCCTTCATGGTACTGTCTCAACTTTCGCAGTAGGAGTTTAGATGGATTGTCTGCTCCAAGGCGGCTTTTTAGTATAATAACGCAGGTTTTGTTATTTTGGCAAGGTTTTTATCGTTAATTACAAGCTTATGGTAGCATCATCAGGTTGGATAGTCAACAGAAAACAGACAGAAAGTTATTTTTCCCAGCAGCGCCAGGAGAAGGGGCAGTCCCGCTGGATGCACTTTTCTCGGTCCACTTGCTCCCAGCAGTTTTCATCCAGGCGGCTCATTTTCTCGGAGAGTTCTTTTGTCTGGTTGAGAAGTTTTGTTCGAAATTCTATTAGTTTCTGTGGCTCCGGAGTCAAATCTACGGCCGGGGAGCCGTGGTCCCTAAGAAATTTTATGGATGCCCGCACTGTGGAAGGCCCCCTCACCCCTGACCCTCTCCCGCGGAGGGGAGAGGAAGTGTTTTGGGGGTCCCTCACCCCTGCCCTCTCCGGCGAGGGGAGAGGGAGTGTTTTGGTCAGGGAGAGAGCAAGAGCATAAATCATCAGTTGGGATTCGAGGTCAAGCTGGCCCTCCTGGCGCTGGCGGCTGTATTTGTAATCCATAACAGTAACGAGGCGCCCTTCGGCGAAAATAACATCCATTATTCCTCTGATGTAGAGGGTGAATCCGTCCTTAGATAATTTCATGAAGAGAGGGAGTTCGCGCTTGATTAAGGACGATTCCCGTATCTCTTTAGCTGATTGGCTCTTGAGGAAAGAGAGGATAGCCTGCTTCATTTCCTTGAGGTCAGTCTTCTTGGCTTTCACAATGAGAGGGTTCTGAAACATAAGTTCGTCAACACTCTTCGCAAGACGCTCTGGATCAAGGCAGAAGTCAATTCTCTCCAGAACCTCATGGACTATGCTCCCCGATTCAAGGGCAGATAGTCCGTGTCCGAGCCTCTCTCCGGAGGGAAATGCCTCAATACCAAGTATATCAGTGTAGAAGAACTTGCGCTGGCAGTATAGGTAATGGGCAAGACCGGTAGCTGATATGAGAAAACCATCTCCCGTGGGAGGGGAGAAGTCTGTTATGCGGTAAATGAGCCTTGAAGCTTCCCGGTAATTTTCTTCTTTGATGTCCGACTTCTTGAGATCGGGTAACTCGGGGTGGAGGTCAAGTAGTGACGGGGAAGGTTCCCTCTTTTTTTCCGGGACCTTCTCGGCCCTGGTAACGAGCACCTGGAGGGAGTATTCCCGCCCATCGGCTTCCTTCTTGACGTCAATCCGGAAGTTAGGGTTAGCCTCGTTTTCCAGGAGAGGAGCGATACCCTTGTCAGCGTCCTTCAGGAAGCTGTCAAGCCAGCCAGCCCAGGTGTTGCCAGCACGGCCCGTACCCCCGCCGGTCAGGGGACCGGAGAGGACTAAATGGTCTCTGGCTCTGGTAGTGGCGACATAGAATAACCTCTTTCTTTCTGCATCATCTTTCTGCCGGGAGATGTGGTAGATTGACTGGTACAGCTCGGTATTGAGGAGGTCCCCTCTTTTCCGTTCCTTCACCTTGATTCCAATTCCGTTCTCCCGGTCATAGAGCATGCTCACGTAAGGATACTGTCCTTGATGAGCCAGGTCAGCCACAAAGATAATGGGGAACTCCAGCCCTTTAGCCTGGTGGACGCTCATCAGTTTAACGCAGTCTGAGCCTTCAAGAAATATCTGAGCCTCCTGTTCCTGTGATTCTCTCTGGATCAGTTCATCTAAGTAACGGACGAAATCGCTGAAGGTGGACATGCCTCTTCCCTCAAACTGGCGGGATACTTCAATCAGTTTCCTCAGGTTGGCTACTTTCTGCTCCCCCTGGAATGTGCCCAGGAGAATGGCGGAGAATCCGGTTCTTTCTTCAATCCTCTCTATCATCTCAGCCACTGTTACTCTGTCCTTGAGAGCCTTGAGGTCGTTGAGGAGTTTCTTGGCAAAGTCCAGCTTCTCCTTTTCTTCATTGCTCAGGGTGATAAGCTTATGGGAGCGGGCAAGGGCTTGATACAGGCTGGGAAACTGGCTCCTCATGCGATAGAGGGTCTCATCGGAGACTGATACCATGGGGGAGCGCAGGAAGCCGGCCAGGTTTATCTCGGCTGATGGGCTGTCCACCACCCTGAGGATATTGAGAAGGTCTCTTATCTCCAGGCAGCCGTAGAATCCGGTGCCTCTGACAATATGGTAGGGAATGTTGCGTCTGCGAAGTTCCTTTTCATATATGGAAGAAGCAGTCATGGCCCGGAAGAGGATGGCAATGTCTCTGAACCCGGCTTTTCTCTCTTCTCCCTCTTTGGTGTGTATGGTTGATTCTTCTACCATCCTTAGGATGCGGTTGGCAATAGCCCTTGCCTCAATCAGCCTCTTCTCCTCCATATTCTCGCCGGTCAGGACGGCAAGCACTTCAACCGGGGGTTGGTCTGCGTCCTCAGTTCTCACCGGGTTGAGATGGCTATCTTCATCAAAGGGAATCTGATAGGGCTGGTCTCTCTCAGCCATGAGGCGGGAGAAGAAGGCGTTGGTGAAACTGATAATTGGCGGCACTGAACGGTGGCTGTCCTGGAGAAAGAGTTTTCTGCCTTCCTTCTCCACATCCTTCATAACATCCAGGAACACTCCCACATCCGCTCCCCGGAATCCGTAGATGGACTGTTTGGGGTCTCCCACAAGGAAGAGGCGGTTTTTCCCCAGCCGGATTTTATCCCGGTAGTCGTCCCCTGGATGGAGCTCTGCCTCCCCGGAAGTATCTTCAGCCAAATAATAGACTATCTCCCGCTGGAGGTCATTGGTATCCTGGAACTCGTCCACTAATATTACCCGATAGGATTGCTTGTAGCGCCGGCGCACATCTGTCCGGTTGCGGAGAAGGTTACGGGCATAGATCTGAAGGTCATCAAAATCAAGAAGTGAGCCTCTTGCTTTCTCTTCATTATATATAGCGTTGATTTTCTCAAGTTCCTCAATAAGGGCGAAGATAATGTCCCGGGATTGTAGTTGCAATATCAGGCGGGGGAGGTTTAAGGGAAAATCTTTTCCTTCTTCGTCCGGGTCGGCGAGATGGCAGATATGATAGACAACTCCCTTGATGTTATCTGCTACTTTTCCCCCTCCGGGCAGTTTGAGCGATTGTTTAAGGTTCTGGAGATCGGGAATGGCAGTAGAATCCGTCCCTCCGGATAATTTCTTATCAAGTGCCGGCCAGATCAGGGTAAGAGCCTGCTGGAACTTATCGCTCTTTCCTTCCTGCTCGCAGAGCTCTTTGAGGTCTTTCATCTTTTTTCTCAGCTCATCTATTGATTGCTGGAGTTTTTCTTCGCTTCTTTTGAATCTTTCCTCCATGAGCTCTTTAAGCTGGGGAAACTCCGTTCCTTCTCCACGAATCCGGTTAAGGAGCTTCATGAGAATCTCGATTGTGCGGTCGGTTCCCCAACGGCCTCTTCTGCGCAGTTCGTAGTCTTCCACCAGACAGGTTAGTCTTGCCTCGCCTGCCTGGACAGCGGATATTACCCTCTCCTGAATTAGCCTCTCTAACAGAATCTGATTTTCTCTCTCATCCATTACTGAGAAGTGTGGGTCTACCTGAGCCTCTGCCGGGTTCTCCCGCAGAAGTCGGGCGGAGAAGGAATGGATAGTGGTGATGCTGGCTCCGAAGAGTTTCCTCCAGGCGTCCTGCCACTTCTCATGAGTTCCCTCTCGAGATTCAATCTTCTTCTCTATCTCCTGCCTGATGCGGTCCTTCATCTCCGCCGCGGCTTTTTCGGTGAAGGTAATGGCTACAATCTCATCTACGCTGAGAGGGCCGAGCACGGTGTCTCCGGAGAGCAGGGCAAGATACTGTTCGACAAGTATGGAGGTCTTGCCTGTGCCGGCTCCGGCGGTGACGCAGACATTTTTGTCAAAGCGCAGGGCTTCTTCTATTTGCTCGGGCCAGTTGTGAATCATTACTCCTCCCCTACTTGCCTGACCGGGACGAAGCGGCAGACATTCCTGAACTGGCAGAAGGTAGAGCACTCGTTCTTGTAAGGGGAAACGTCAAATCTGCCCTGGCGGGCGTTTTCCACGGTGGTGATGATGAGTTCTTGGAATTGTTCGAGATCTTCGGTGGTGAAGCTCTTGAACTTCTCATTCTTCTTCGGGTCGGTGTTCTTCAGGAAATAGAATCCGGCCTGTCTTTCCAGCGGCTCCTTTTTCATAAGTTCCTCTGCGGCGAGGAGGTAGGTCGGAATCTGAAAGCTTGTCTTACAGAGATTCTCTTTCTTCAGGGAATCATTGTAGTCCTTCTTACTGTCCTTGTAGTCAACCACACGGTAGCCACCTATACCGGTATCTATGCGGTCTATCTTCCCGGTTAGTCTCACTTCCCTTCCCTGCTTGTCCTTTATTACCAGAGGCCCATGCCCGGATTCAGCTTCTTCCTCGAAAGTGAACTCAAAGTGTGCCGGTGAAAACAGCTTTTCCTTCCTGAACGCATAGGTAATGAATCTTGCTAACCGTGTCCGAATCCCCTGCTTCCTTATCTGCCAGAAACGGTCATCGCCTAAATGGTATTTGGTTTGATAATCTTTAAATACCCTGTTTTCTACTTCCTTTAGGCGGTCCAGCTCCTCTTTGACTTCGGTCAGGGGGAGCTTCCCGTCCTCCCGGTGGCGTTCGGCGAAGAAGTGGTAGAGGATCTCGTGCACCATGCTCCCTTCCCTGGTCCGTTCCGGCTCCACATCAGGTCTCTCCAGTTCAGCGATTCCCAATATCCGGGAGAGGAAGAAGGAGAAAGGGCATCTCCCATATTCTTCAAGCTGGGTGGGGCTCCAGGGTTTTCCTGTTAGATAGCGGGCATTTATCTCAGAGAGGAGTTCCTTGTCCTCTATGCGACCGGTCCAGGGGGTGGCTTTCTGAAGACGTGCCTCGGGCTTCTCACACAGGTAAAATGTCTCTCTTTTCGCTTCTATGGCTACGTTCTTGAGCACCTGTCGGAGTTTCCCTCCTAAGGGTTCATAGGCCTTGTCTGTGAGAATAAGTGAGGCGGCAGTTAGGTAAAGGTCAGAGTTAGAGATACGGTCGCGGTTTGAAATAGGGGCAGGGCTGGAGACACTATCACCGTGGCCGTGAAGGGCCAGGGAAAGGCTCTCAATCAGTTCCCCTTCAGCGCAGGTTTCATTCAGCTCTGGGACAGCGTAGAAGCCCACTTCCTGAAAGAGGGAGTCGTATTTTTCCTTTTCTTCCTCGGTGCGGGATTCGGCTCTGGTTGAAGGGACATCTATGAGGCGAATCAATCCCTTGAGAAAGGTTGAGGGAAGAGCCAGAGTGCCTTTAGCATCCAGGGTGCTGTAGCTCAGGTAAAGTTTTTTCCTCACCGTGGCCAGGGCTAAGTAGAAAAGAAGCGGTTCTTCCTGGTGGCGGATGGTCAGGTTGCGGAAGATGGCTTTCTGGGCTACCTGGTTGAAGGCTTTCTTATCAGAATCGGTAAAGATGGGGTTCTCATACTTTCTTTCAGGGAACTGCCCGTCAGTGAGGCCACCTAAAAAGAGATAATCGAAGCGCAGGCCGATGGCATCGTGTACCTGAAGAACCTTTATGCCGGAGCGGTTTGCGGCCGGGCCCGGGATGGAAGCAGCAGAAAGGCCTTCCCGGAGGAGCCCATAGAAGTCTTCCAGGTGGACCTTTTTCTCCCCTTCCCCCAGCATCTTAAGGGTAGTCTCCACATCCTCAAGCACATCTTTAAATGATTTCATGGCCGCTAAATCGCGTCTCAGGATTTCAGCCTCACCCGCTCGTCTGACGCATTTCTGGACCTTAAACTCCTTTAGCAGTCCTTTCAAGGCGGCAAGGAACGACAGGAACGGTTTTGGCTTCTCAAAATCTTTGAGTAGTCTGAGGAAATTCTCCAGTCCCTTTCTCAGTGATACGGTCTTACCTATCTGGCTCTTGAGTCGGGTATTTCTCTCCTGCCCGGGTTCTGATTCCATCTGGCGCCTCAGCCTTTTCTCATAGGCCTTGAGGCAGTCAAGCCAGGAAACGGAGTTCTCATTGAGCATTCCGGACTGGAGGGCAATTAGTTCTACCTCGCGGGCGGTGAGTGCTTCCCCCTGATACAGTATGGGAAAACGTATATAGTCAGAGAACAGGAATTTTAAGACCATATCCCGCTCGAAGTTGGAGCGGATGAGCTCCATTATGCTCAGGATTGTCTTTATCAAGGGGCTGGAGAGAAGGGGATTCCCCCGGCGGAAGTAAAGCGGGAGCTGAAATCGCCGGAACACTTCTTCCACAATCTGTCCGTAGTCACCGAGGTTGCGGAAGACAACTCCGATCTGATTCGTCTTTATTCCCCGGTCAAGCAGTTTCCTTACCTCCCGGGCGATGGCTTCCACTTCCCGGTAGAGGCCTTGGGCGGAGGTAATTCTGATGGAGCCGTCCGGAGGGAGTTTTTTCACATTGGCAAGTTCTTCAGGAGACTTGAAGATATTGGCCATTATGTGAGAGATGAGTCCTCTGCCTTCTTCAGGGATGGCGGTGAAGATATCGGCCGGGTCAAACTTGTGAGTGCTTTCCCCTAAACGCTCAAACATTCTTACTGTCTCTTCCAGGAATTTGAAGGCATCCTGGCGGTCAGGGTTGTAGGGGATGGTCACCCTGGCATTCTCAAGACGTTCGGCCAGGGCGAGGACTATCTCAAACTGAAGGAGCGAGGGGTTGTAGATATCATCCATCCTCAATTCAGTTGTCTCCCGGAGGAAGGAGATGCTCCTGGTCTTGTCACTGGCCTTATCACGAAGAAGCTCAAGAACGAGTTTCTGCTTGTCGAAATCGTCAATGAGGTTTCTTTGCTTCAGCTCTTTAGCATAGTCAGAGTAAAGGGCAGCCAGTTCCTGGTACTTGCCTGAATCACTATTGGGGAGCTGTTCTACCGGAAGCTCTTTCGCTTCCAGCACTCGCGCTTCCGGCACTCGTAAGACGTGTATGAGGCGGTCAAATTCTTCCGGCCAGATAAGGGCCTGTTTCAGTTCCCAGAAGAAGTTCATCAGGGTAGTTACGAAACCACTTAAACCGAACCGGGCTAACCCCTTGAAATAGCGCATCTTCCCTTTTGACTGGCAGTGGAGCCTGACGGTATTCTTGAGAATCAGATGTTGGCCAAGTGGACTTAAGGGGCGAGGTCTGGGATGGAGCTCCTTAAAGATGGCATCTATTAGTTGAGGGAAGGTCACCACCCGATGTCCGAGAAGGACTCCCTGCGCTTCCGGAAGTCTGTCCGCTAATTCCTGCTCAACCCGGAGACCAGTGGGAAGGATATGGAGAATGTGGGATTCAAACTCTGAATTTGCGTTCATCGGTTCCCTAAATTAACGCATGCTAAAGCCTGCGTCTACCAAGTACTACCAGGTAGCTGCAACCTTTAGGTTGCGCGAAAAAGGGAATTCCTAATAATTGTTTTAGCCTTAATCCCTTCTTGACTTATAACCTCTTTTCTTACATGAGGCACCTTTGTAGAAGTGATCAATCTCCTGCCTCATCTAAGAGGATAATCTCACCAGCAGTAATCTTAAGCCTTTCGTGTTGAAGGTCCACCCGCCCCTTAACCAGCACGGCTGCGTCATCTTTGAGGAGAGAACTAAATTTCTCAAAGACGGCAGGGAATACAGTTACCCTGACCATACCTTCTAAATCCTCTAAATTGAAGAAAGCCATTCTCTCCCCCTTCCTGGTCATCATCTTCCTTATCCCACCTATAATTCCTCCTAAGGTGACTCCCTCCCCATCAGGAAAATTACCGAGCTGGGCAGTAGTGGCCGTAGCAAAACTGCGAATTAAATTCTCATACTTGGCCAGGGGATGACCGGTGACATAGAATCCAATTGTCCCTTTTTCGAAAGAAAGGAGCTTATTCTCCGGCCACTCTGGTATATCGGGAATTGACAGCGAGTCTCTCTTGAAATCTTCCTCACCTTCAAGGTCCTCAAAAAATGTTCTCTGTCCCTTCTGTCTGGCCTTCTGGATGTCCTGGGCCGCCGCTACCGCATTATCTAAGATAGCCATTAGCTGAGAGCGGCGAATCCGGAGGGAATCAAAAGCCCCACATTTAATTAAGCTCTCAATTACTCTCTTATTGACTAACCTCAGGTCTACCTCCTCACAGAACTGATAAAGGGATTTAAATCTCCCCTCTTTTTCCCTGCTCTCAATGATGGATTGAATAGCTCCCTCACCAACATTCTTCACCGCCGCCAGGCCAAAGCGGATATCGTTACCAACTACGGTGAACTGAGCATAGCTTTCGTTAACATCGGGAGGGAGCACTCCTATCCCCATCTCCCGGCATTCATTGATGTAGGCAACCACCTTATCGGTATTTCCCATCTCTGAGGTAAGCAGAGCGGCCATAAACTCAACCGGATAGTTGGCCTTAAGATAGGCTGTCTGATAGGCAATCATGGCATAGGCGGTGCTATGGGCTTTGTTGAAGCCATAACCGGCGAAATGGGAAATCAGGTCAAATATCTTATTAGCCACTTTCTTACCAACCCGATTCTTTATGGCACCGTCCAGGAAGGCCTGGCGCTGTTCATCCATAACCTCGGGAATCTTCTTGCTGATGGCTCGCTGAAGGATATCGGCCTGTCCTAAGCTGAAGCCAGCCAATTTATTGACAATCCTCATTATCTGTTCCTGGTAGAGAATGACCCCATAGGTTTCCTTCAGGATAGGCTCTAAATCTGGATGGTCGTATTTTGGAGAGCTGAGCTGGTGTTTTCCCTTAATGAAGTCAGTGACCATACCGCTTCCCAGGGGGCCAGGGCGATGAAGCCCTACTATAGCAATGATATCCTCAAACTTCTCCGGAGAGAGCTTGCGCAGCAGGTCCTTCATCCCGCTACTCTCTAACTGGAATACCCCCGAAGACCTGGCAGAACTTAGAAGCTCAAAAGTGTTTTCCTCATCAAGGGGAATCTCCTCAAGCTTAATCTCTTTACCTCTGGTATACTTAAGGATATTAATGGTATCATGAATTACAGTAAGAGTTCGAAGTCCCAGGAGATCTATCTTAAGTAGCCCAATTTCAGCCACCGAATCCATATCATATTGAGTAGTGATTTCGCCATTACCTCCCTTAAAGAGGGGAACGGAGTCAGTCAGTGGTTCCTCTGAGATAACCACTCCCGCCGCATGGGTGGAGGCATGGCGCACCAGTCCTTCCAGGGAGAGAGCCACCTTCATCAGCCGTCCTATCCGTTCATCAGAGCGGGCTAACTCCTTAAGCTCTGGTTCCCTTTCCAGGGCTTGATTTAAGGTGATGTTTAACTCGTTTGGAACCAATTTGGCGATTCTATCCACTTCTCCATAAGGCATATTCAAGGCTCGCCCCACATCCCGGATGGCGGCTTTGGCAGCCATGGTTCCAAAGGTGATTATCTGAGCTACCCGATCAGACCCGTATTTTTCAACTACATAGTCAATAACTTCCTGGCGACGCTCGTAGCAGAAATCTATATCAATATCGGGAGGTTTAACCCTCTCCGGGTTAAGGAATCTTTCAAAGAGGAGACCATACTTTAAGGGGTCTATCTCCGTTATTCCTAATAAGTAGGCAGTCAGGCTCCCCGCCACTGAACCCCTACCGGGTCCAACTGCTATCCCCTTCTCCTTGGCATAATGGATAAAGTCCCAGACAATGAGGAAATAGCTGGAATAGCCAGTCTCCCGGATGATCTCAAGCTCATGCCTCAACCTTTCTTCCACCTGAGGAGTGGGTTCTGGATAGTGCAGGCGCAGTCCATCCCGACAAAGTTTCTCCAGGTAGCCATCTAAGGTCCACCCTTCCGGAGGCTTAAAATGGGGGAAGCGGCTCTTTCCGAAGGTTAACTCCAGATTACAGCGCTCAGCTATCTCCACCGTCCTGGAAACAGCCTCTGGAATATCGGCAAAAAGAGCCCTCATCTCCGAAGACGCTTTGAAATAAAACTCATCGGTGGAGAACTTCATCCTCTTCGGGTCATCAACGGTCTTTCCGGTCTGGATACAGAGGAGAACATCCTGAGCTTGAGAATCTTCCTTATTTATATAATGGCAGTCATTGGTGGCCACCAAGGGAACGGAAAGCTCACGGCCGATATTCTGCGTCTCTTCAATAACCTTTTTCTGTCCCTCCACCCCCTGATTACCGAGCTCCAGGAAGAAGTTCTCCTTTCCAAAGATATCCTGAAACTCTCCCGCTACCCGCTTGGCCTGAGGGATGCGACCTATCTGAATGAGATGGGGAATCTCCCCTTTAAGACAGCCGCTGAGGGCAATTATTCCTTCAGAGCACTCAGTCAGGAGCCTTTTATCAACCCGGGGACGGTAGTAGAAACCTTCTAAGTAGCCGGCGCTGGAGAGCCTTATCAGGTTCTTATATCCTGCTTCGTCCTTAGCCAAGAGAATGAGGTGGAAGGCCGCCTCACTTATTCCGTGGGAAGCCTTCTCAAATCTACTTTTAGGGGCCACATAGACTTCACATCCAATTATCGGCTTCACTCCCGCTCTCTCCGCCTGGCGATAAAACTCAAGGGCTCCGAAGAGGTTGCCATGGTCAGTGATGGCCAGAGCAGGCATCTTATATTCCACTGCTTTGCTGACCAGCTGGTGAATCCGACAGGCCCCGTCAAGGAGGCTGTATTCGGTGTGGTTATGAAGATGGACAAAATCAGCGGTTTTCATTTTTTAATCCCCCTCTCAAATTAACCACTTCTCTAACTTTTTAGCAACTTCTTCCTTGCCTGAATTTCTAAGCTCCTCAATCTGATGCCAGGCAAGCTCATTATCCATACCACATTCGGCAGCAGTTGCCATATCAACATAATAATCATCAGTATCTGCCCCAAGCTCTATAAGCTTGGTCAATGCTTCTATGGCATCCTGGTCAGCACCATTGTTCGCACATGCATAAGCGAAGAATGCCCAGAAAAGTATATTCTCAGGGTCTAACTCAATAGCTTTCTCAGCGCATTCTCTTGCCCTGGCAAAATCAAAATATGCATACACGGTTCCCAGTTCATAGTGAGCATTAGCATCGTTAGGGTTCTCGCTAATCACTTTCTCTATTCGTTCCTTCTCCTTTTCCGGCTCATCATACTCAATCCATCTCATCTCCTCATCCCCTTTTTTTACTTCCTCCTCACCCCCTGGACCAGTTGCCCCAGGCACTATCTCTTCCTTAGTTCATCTATTAACAAGGTCAAGCTATAAGTCTAACGCCTCGCTATCCTTTAACATCTTGACATTTTTAAATAACCGAGGGTATTCTTCAGATTCAAAAGTATGGATTGGAACTAATATCTTTGGCTTTAATGCATCAGAAAAAGATTTCAGATCCTCTAAGGTCGCATGGCCACTTGTATGTACTTGCCTTATTTCAATGCCATTTTTACTGCAATAGCCTTTGAACTTTTCAGTCAAATACCCTCCCCACATAGAATATATGATAGTTGCTCCTTTTATGTCCTTTATATGCCTTACTACTATTGGGAAGAGAGAATTGTCTCTTAAAAGCATCAATACTCTGGATTTTTTGGAATCTATCTCGGGCAGTTCTATCTTACGGTTACTAAACATATATAACAGATTTCTATGACCTGAATCTGCGAGTTTGCTCACATGATCCTTGAAGAACTTTACCCGTATATTGCTCCAATTAAACTGAGGAATATTTTTAGAAATGTTGTTAAGCTTATACAAAATAAAAGCGGTGTAGACATCTATCACAAATATGGAGTTTACTCTCCGGCACGCCTTATAGACTGAAACGATCCTGTCTATATTCTGTGATGAAGCAAATAGAAAAGCAATGTTAGTTTTGTTCCTTAATATACCTTCAATGGCCATCTGAACAGATATTTCATCTTTATAAATTTGCTTATCCCTTCCAAGCATTGAGCCCTCCATCAGAAGGCAATCGATGTTCTTTGGAGGATTTTCTGTCATTCGCTTAAATAAAATACTTTTCCTCCCATGACCCCTGAAATCGCCCGAGTAAAATAACCTCTTTCCTTCCGCCTCCACTAAAAAAGCGAGGGCATCAAAAGCTGAATGGTCAACCAGGCGTGCGGTTATATCAAAATCTCCTATCTTCACCTTCTTCATCTTAGGAAGAACCTTCGCATTTATATTGCCAATTTGGTGAGTGGTGAATATATCAGAAATTTCAATTAATTGCCTGGCACCTTCGCTCATATAAATCGGTATATCAGGTTGGACATACCTTAAAAAACCGTAATGGTCCAAATGGGAATGGGAAATTAAAACTGCGTCTACCTCTTTTTCCTCACCTCTGTACAGACCTTTTATTCTGGGTAGGATCCTTAATTTTTTGAGTTTTTCAACTGACTTGCCTTGCAATATTTTTATATCAAAAGGTTCTTTCTGCTCAGAAACAAGGGGAATCCCAAAATCAAGTAAAATTCGGGAGCTATCCGTCCTCAACTCTACACAGCTTCCACCAATCTCCTTTGTGCCGCGGTGGATGGTTAGGTTCATTGAATGGATTCTCGTTCTTCAAATATCTTATTGAATTTCCCAAGAATTTTTTCAGCTTCTTTTAAATAACATTCTTTTATATCAATCTTTTGAAATGAAATTTTCGCTGTTTTAACTTTATCCGAAGCCCAACGGGCAATTTTATTTAAAAGCTCTTCATTACCATCTCCATAATACTCTGCTGGTGCCAAAATGGTTAATTTAGGTTTTTTGACAACATCGGGATAGTTGTTGCTATCTATGCCCTTAGCATTACGGAGGATAAAATAATACATTATCAGCTCAAACATGGCTGATAAAGGACTATCTTGGCTGTTCCCGTGTTTTAATTCTATCATTTCTTTTATCTTTCGGTTTCCATCAGTTAGAACAAGGTCTATATTCATATGTTTTGTTTGGCTATTCAATTCTTTGGGAGTTAACCCTGACATTAAGTTGAATTGATTAAAAATGTTCTCTACTGAAGCAGTAAAAACTCTTTCTAACAAGATTTCTCCCTTCCCTAGCCTATCTATACTTTTAGCTTGCTCTACTTGTGTTCTTAAATCAGGAAACTTTCTTCCATCTATCATCGTATCCTTGTGTTGAAGAAGTTGCCTCAATCCAGTCTTTGGCGACCATTTTTTCCTAATGGCATCACCAAACACCTTTTTTTGTAAATCATTCTTAATTTCTTCAAATAACCTTTTTTTCTCATTATCTCCCATCATCTCCCCCTATTACTTTTTCCAGAATTTCCACTTCGGTTCTTAAGCCTTTCTTAACTCAGGTTTAACATCAATGGACACAATATATCTTCCATCTGCTTGCCTGCCCATTGTATTCATCTTCATCAAAATAACGCTCTTACATATACCTTAAGTATTCTGAGTGTTCTCTTGCTTTCTAGCCCAATTCTTCTGTTGTTCTTTAATTTCAGCCATGTTTTTCATTGCTTTTCCCTTCAATGCCTCAAACCGCTTTTGAATAGTTATTCTTTCACTCCCTCAAAAACCGTATTTCGTTTTTAAGAATTCTTTCAGTTCCTCATCTTGTAATTTCTCTACCAGCTTCTGCCAGTAACAAATCTTCACCCTGCTCTTGAGACCATCGGAAACCCCGACTTTAAATTTCTTCCATTGTTCCTCTAAATCTCCTCTTCTCTTGTCAATTATAGTGTAAAATTTGAGCTTTTCAGGTCCCTTAGCCCGCTTTATTCATACCCCTGACAAAAAAACAAAAATTGGGGGATTTGA
>JAJOKU010000118.1 GCA_021129695.1 candidate division NPL-UPA2 bacterium | reverse complement strand
CATCCTCGCGATAGGTTTTGACCCACTTGCCAATAGCCCGGCGTGTAACCGCGAACATTCGCGCTACTTCCACTTGTGTCTTGCATTCTTGAACTGCTTGGACTGCCCTGCGACGAAGACTTTCCTGCGTCACGGAAGGCAACGTGTTGTAAATCAGATTATTTGAGAATAAATTTATCAGATTATTTGAGAATGAGGATGCATTTTTTATCACATTATTTGAGAATGCTACCAGGTGAACTGTGGATAAGTCTTGGGTAGGGTTATTCTATTTCCCTGGAAGCATCGGCAACCATGGCCTCATCGATGCGAGTCTTCTTAAGCAGGAATCCATGAAGGAGGCTGGTAGAGGCAAGCTTATTTATCTTGCGAAGTATTCCTTTTGAGAGGTCGTAGATATTTTCTAAGGCTCCCTGGGAGAAGATATCTCCATCACCGCCGGCAGCTTTAATCCGATGGAGGACGTAATCTACAGTTTCTTTCCTTTCCAGACCATAAAAGTGATATTTTACTCCTATCCGTTGATTGAAAGCCTCATATGTGTCCAAGGATAACCTTCTTCTCAGCTCAGGTTGACCAATAAGAATTATGGTAAGTAGCTTCTTATCAGGGTTTGTGTAGTTGGTAAGCAACCTAATATCTTCTAAGGTATCTCTATCCAGTAACTGTGCCTCATCTATGATAAGAACTGGCTCTTTCATTTGCTCATCATAACAGCGCAGGATAACTTTATTTAGTTGATCAAGTAGATTCCTTTTAAACCATCTTGGCTCCTCATTACCCAGCTGTTGGATTATCTCACTCAGGAGATCTCTATTGCATAGTTTCGGATTAACAATATAAGCCACTTTAGTTTTTCCCCTGAGCTGCCTCATAAATTCTATGACGCTGGTGCTTTTTCCGGAACCTATCTCTCCACTAACCAGGGCCATCTCCTTTTCCATAAGCGAGAAATGGAGCCTTGCTAAAAGCTCCTTATGCCCAGATGAGTTAAATAAGAACTTAGGTTCAAGAACCTTGAAGAAAGGTTGCTCTCTTAGCTTAAAGTGTTTGGTATACATGCCCTATCTCATAGACATCTTTTCTTTCAATTCATCGAGTATCTTTCTAACCTTCATTACCTGGTTATGCTTCTTTGGATAAAGCTCCATCTCACTTGCCCTCCTCATGTGCTCTCTGCGGATCGACTCTAAGTAGTAAGAGATATGCTGGCTACTTCCCTTAAACTTTACACTACGTTCTATTGCCTCTCTGGTAAGTTTCCCATCAAATGGACCGGCTTCACTCCAGACTACATTCACCTTTCTTCTCTCCCCTCTACCTAAACAGCCAAGGTGGTTGGTTAGTTCTTCAAAGAATTCTCCCTTACTGAACTTTAGCGGAAACTCTTCCTGTTTCTCTCTCACAGGCTCTTTTTTCTCTTCGTTAATAAGCGGGATCACAGGTTGATGAGGCTTGCTTTCCTTTGCTCTCTTTTCCAGAGCAGAGAAGTAACTTATACTGCTCCTAAATTCTTCATCTGGTTTTGGCTTTGGTTCCTTCTTATATCTTACCCTTTTATCCTGCTGAGATACGAGTTCAAAAGGTTTAGCCTCTGAATGAAATTCCCCGTTAAGGTAGACATATAACCTCGATAATCGAATGGATTGAATCTAATGTGCACTTTCTTGTTTGCCAACTCTGGCTTGGTTTCATAGCTATTGCCATCGTTAGAGATAAGGCGGGTTGGGGAAACTTTCCTTTCATCTCTCCACAAAAATACCTGTTCTAATTTCTCAGGAGTGACTGTTCTTATGTTTTTAATCTCATTCCATGCATCTATAGGGCACTCACCTATCTCCCGATTAACCTTCTTATGGTAGTCCTGCTCTAACCAGAATAGGAATCGTGTGTTTACCTCTGCAAGTGTTTTTACCCCAGCATGGACTATCTCAGCAATGAAATCAGTTTGGACAAACTGGATGAATTTCTCTATCTTGCCCCTTGATTCTGCAGAATGAGCGTCTATGGGGTTTATTCCCAGCTCATAACAGATAGCCTTCATCTGATCTGATTGGAAAGTCTTTCCTCCATCATAGTAGACTTCATCTGGAATTCCTCTCTTGGAGAGGGCCTTCTTAAAGGTTATCTCTAAACAGGGTAGCTTCTCGTTAAAGAAGAATTCCCCGTGTGGGCAGAGCCTTGACCTGTCATCAAGGTAGCCACAAAAATGCAATTGCTTTATTTTCCCTCCATCTTCAGGGTGAGGTAACCAGATATCTGCGGTCATGAAGTCGCCCATCCAGAGTGAATTTGGGAGTGCTCTTTGCCATTTCTTCCTCGCCTTCTTTGGCTTTGAACTCAGTACCCATCTAGTATAGCCTTGTTCTCTCAAAATCCTCGATAATGTCGGCTCTTTTATGAGTCCTTCTTTGAGATCTCGACCGAGTTCCACCATCCTGATTAGCTTTCTCACACTTCTCCTTGGCAACTCCTTCTTTAAATCCTTCAGTTCAGATAGGAGTATCTCATCCATAACTCGGCTCTTGCCTTTATCAGATCTCTCCTTTTTCATAAGAGCGGCTACTCCTCCACCTTTCTCAAAGTCTTCTATCCACCGGTAAAAAGTTGCAACGGATATCTCCTTTTTCTTAGAAAATGGTATATCATGAGGAACCTTACTTATCTCCTTTATTAGAGAAGCCCTTTCCTCACCGCTAGTTCTTAAAAGCGGTGCAATTATCTTGAACTTTGCTCTGGCTATTTCTTCTCTTTGTTCCTTAGTTAAATTCTTGCCCATCTACACCCTCCAATTCACTGCGTAGAAACTCAACTCTGCTTTTGGTTAAAAATATATCCTTCTTCAGAACTTCCTTATCTTTTGAGCTAAACTTTGGATAATCTCGACTTAACCGATGTCTTACCTCAACAAGGCTTTCTCCTAATCTGTCAAGTTCAGTCTTGAAGTTGGTGGCGAAATAGCTTAACTGTGTCGGCTTATGAATAACCCTTTTCCTTTCCCTTACAGCTTTAATTACCTCCCTGGGATCATCCAAAGCCAGATTCTTTACCTCATCACTTAAGTCATCCCTTCTCATTATCCGGACTAGATCTTCCACCTCGCGCAGGCTCAAATTTCTCTCCTTAGTTAATTCTGCCACTCTTGACTGTTCACGCGCGTGAACACTTGCTATTGCTATAGCTGCCTTTGCTGACATAAGTCCTAGCAATACATCAACTTGCACGCTCTTAATTAACTCCCTGGCAAGGCTTCTCCTGTGGCAGACCCAGCTTGCTGATACTTTAAGTAGCCTTGCGCATTCCCTAAGGCTAACCCTCTCTTTTGTAATCAGATCCTCTACCACCCAGGCTTCTTCTATCGCACTTAAAGGATGCTGGTTCCTGTTGGTGGTAATTAGCATGGCCTTTGCTTCTACATCAGCGACGTTAATAACTCTACCTTCAATCTCTGAGCGGTTCAGTTTTAGAAATGCCTCTTTACGTAAGTGCCCTGAAATTATCTCAAATTCCTCCCCGCGTTCTCTCACCAAAATTGGATGGTGGAGACCTTCGGCTTCTATAGACATGGCCATCTCTTCTATGCTCTGGCTCGTTACCAGGCGTGCTCCTACTAACCGGTGGGTTCCAACCTGATTGAAATTCTCCTCGTGGACATTTCTGATGCCGGCAAAATCTACGACTTTAGATAATCGTATTCCGGTTTCCATCATTTTTACAATTCTACATCAGGCTGTCAAGCTATGGAAGGAATTCTCCGTTTTACTTAGTTACTGACGCTCTCTGGCGATACCTCCTCGCCGCAGCGCGGTTCTGTTCTCTTATCCTCTCGGCGTTCCTCGCCCTGTAGTCCCTCATATACTCATTCCGTTTTAATGAGGCTCTCTCGCGGTACCTCCTCCATGCAGCACGGTTTTGCTCCCTTATTCTCTCTATGCTCCTGCCCCGATACTTTCTCATGTAGTCGTTCCATCCTCGCCTCTGTCGCCATGCCTTCTTGTATGCTAGACGCTCTCCTCTATGGTAATCTTTCCATCTCTGCCGGTACTCTCTCTTCTTGTCTCGACTCTGCTTGAGCTTTGTCTGAAGAGCACATTTATCACAATACTTTAATCTGAAAAGCGGTTTTTCTCCACCACATACAGTGCATCTTATCTCTCTGACCATTCATCTGTGCTTCTCCTCCTATTGACAAAAACCTCTTACACCTTTACAATAAAATAGGGATGAGAAAAGGGAAGACCCATTTCCTGTGCCTCTCCCTGAAGACACTGCTCTGGCTATAATCTCAGCAGTGTCTTCTTTTTTTAACACAAATGGGAAGTCTTAGGAAGGGTTTCTATGGGGACGAATTAATCAGGTAAGTGCGAAGGGACCTTGCGCGGAATTGGCACTCAGCTCATTCTCAAATAATCCGATTAAAACCTGCCCTATATTCTCAAATAATCTCATTAACAACAAACTTGCAGTAACACCCTCAGGTTCAAAAAATTCCTTTCCAATTCTCACGCTTCATGGTATCCTATGACTAGAATTATAAGGAGTTAGTGGGCAGAATGAAAATCTTAACCTTTCCTGGTGGGGTTCATCCGCCCACTTCAAAGGAAGCAACCAGAGATAAGAAGATAGAACCTGCTAAGATTCCGGAAAGGGTTATCATTCCCCTGTTGCAACACACCGGCGCTCCTGGTGAGGCCTTAGTTTCAAAGGGCGACCGGGTGACAGTTGGCCAGAAGATAGGGGAGGCAAAGGCCTTCGTCTCCGCTCCCGTTCACGCTACCATCTCCGGAGAAGTGATTGAAATTAAGCCCCTACCCTACCCCTTGGGCTTAAATACAGATTCTATCGTCATTCAGTCCGATGGGAAGGATGAGTGGTTAGAAGTTGAAGGCACTAAGGACTGGAAGGCCTTGAGTCCAGATAAGATAAGAGAAACTATCAGGGAAGCTGGCATTGTCGGACTGGGAGGAGCCGCCTTCCCCACCCACGTTAAATTATCGCCGCCTGAAGGAAAGAAGATAGATGCTTATATCCTGAATGGGGCTGAATGTGAGCCTTACCTGACCTGTGATTATAGGCTGATGGTGGAGAGGCCGAAGGAGATTTTAGAAGGATTCAGGATTTTGATGGCCGCCCTTAGCGTGAAAAATGGGTATATAGGAATTGAGGATAACAAGCGGGAAGCAATTTCGGCTATGGGGAGGGAACTTAATGGCGAGCCAGATATCCAGATGAAGGTTCTTAAGACCAAGTATCCCCAGGGAGGAGAAAAGCAGTTAATCAAGGCCATTCTAAGAAAGGAAGTTCCCTCCGGAGGTCTGCCGTTTGATGTGGGAGTATTGGTGAGCAATGTGGGGACGGCTTTTTCCTGCTGGGAAGCCGTCGTCTCAGGTAAGCCTCTGGTGGAGAGGGTAATTACGGTGACCGGTCCCGGGGTTAAGGAGCCCAAGAATCTGCGGGTAAGAATTGGAACGAGAGTTTCGGACCTCATTGAGGCGTGTGGTGGTTTTAATGGCAAGCCCGGAAAGATAATCATGGGCGGTCCCATGATGGGCCTGACTCAGTTCACCGACGAGGTTCCAGTCATCAAGGGAACTTCTGGAATCCTTGTCCAGACAGATGTTCTGTGGGATGAGGAAATAGCCTGCATTCGCTGCGGAAAATGCATCCAGTCCTGCCCCCTTTACCTTATGCCCACTATGATTTCTCTGTATAGCAAACGCGGCCGCTTGGAAGAAGCCAAGGACTACGGTGCCCTTGACTGTATTGAGTGTGGAGCCTGTGGATACACCTGCCCGGCCAGGATACCCCTGGTTCAGTGGATTAAGTATGCAAAAAGGGAACTTGCAAAAAAGAAAGCTCAATAATCAAAAGTTAATTGTCTCTGCCCCTCCCCACATCAGAGACGGTCTTACCGTAAGGAGAATTATGTGGGAGGTGGTGCTGGCTCTCGGGCCGACTACCTTATTGGGAATCTATATCTTTGGCTGGAGGGCTTTAACCATTATTCTCACCTCAACTGCTACCGCTATCCTGACCGAAGCCGCTATTCAGAAGTTCTGCAAGAAAAAGGTCGCTGTTGCCGACGGGAGCGCCGCTTTGACAGGATTACTGCTCGCTCTCAATCTTCCTCCCGGAGTTCCCTTATGGTTAGCCGGTATAGGTGGAGCCATGGCCATCGGCCTGGGCAAACAGGTCTTTGGGGGATTAGGGAATAATCCTTTCAATCCAGCCCTGGTTGGTCGGGTTGTTTTACTCATCTCCTGGCCTAATTTGATGACCACCTGGCCAAAGCCAACCCCGGGCCTATTCCGCAGCGTCGATGTCGTCACCGGAGCTACTCCTCTTGGACTCTTGAAGGAAGGGGCAGCCGTTGCTACCTCCCAGGTCTCCCTCTGGGATGCCTTCTGGGGAAACATTGGAGGATGCATTGGAGAAGTCTCCGCTCTGGCTCTTCTCATCGGAGCCATCTTCCTATTCTGGAGGAAGCACATTTCCTGGCATATTCCCATTCCCTTTATTGCAACGGTAGTTCTGGTAAGCGGCATTTTCTGGCTCCTGAATCCGGCTAAATATGTCCATCCCCTATTTCATCTCCTGACCGGTGGACTGATCTTAGGGGCCTTCTTTATGGCCACCGATATGGTCACTTCACCGGTAACCAGGAAGGGGCAGATAATCTTTGCCGTAGGCTGCGGATTGATCACCGTAGCCATCCGGCTCTTCAGCAAGTCTCCTGAGGGGGTCTCCTTTGCCATCTTAATGATGAACGGGGCAACACCCTTAATTGACCGCTGGACACGCTTGAGAAAATTTGGGGAGGTAAGCGTAAATGCGTGAGATAGGAAGATTGGTTCTGGTTCTAACTCTCATCACACTAATAGCTGCCCTCGCCTTAGCTCAGACTAACAAGTTGACTAAAGACAGGATTGAAAATGCAAGAAGGGAATATGAACTGAGGGCAGTCAAAAAGGTCCTTCTAATTGAGGAGAAGCTTAAAGAGCTAAACGGCGAACTGGTAATTGAAAAGAAGCAACTCGAATTTGAAGAGACGAAGGTATCCCTCTATAGGGGGAGGATGAATGAGAAAATCTTCGGCGCCGCTATTAAAACCGCTGGTAAAGGCTACGGGGGCGATATCGAGGTGGTAGTGGGGCTAAATAGGAAAGGGGTTATAACAAAAATTGAGATCGTTGACCATAAGGAGACACCTGGCTTAGGAGCTAAGATTACCAGAGCTCTTTTCCGGGACCAGTTTAAGGGCAAGTCAGCTAAGAATAAGATTAAGGTGCGCAAGGACGGAGGAGAAATTGACGCTATCTCTGGAGCAACCGTCTCTTCTCGAGGAGTATGCCAGGCAGTGGAGAAGGCCCTGAAACTTTTCTCTGAGGAGAAAGAGGATATCTTGAAAGGTTCCTCTGGCTGGGAGGTGTTAGAGAGATTTGTGAAGGAGGAATAGTTTGCTTAAAGAACTGGTAGTATAGTAAAGTATAAAACTTTACTATACGGATTAGGGTTGCCTTACGGCACTGCCTTCGGCTGTGTTAAGGGGGACAATCTGGTCCCCCTTAAGGGGTAACAGTCCGCCGTTAGGAGGACGCCCTAGGGGGAACCCCTGGGAAGGAAATGCGGTGAAACAGCACTGCTTCGCGGTGAGGAGCGAAGTGACGAATTTTCTTGTGAAAGGGCTCTGGAAGGAGAATCCCATCTTCAGACTGGTCCTCGGTATCTGCCCCACCCTGGCCGTTACCACCCAGGCCATAAATGGAGTCGGAATGGGATTGGCAACTACGGTGGTGCTCGTCTGCTCAAATTTAGTTATATCAGCCCTTCGCAAATTCATTCCTCCCCGGGTAAGAATTCCCTCTTTCATCGTCATCATTGCCTCCTTCGTGTCCATAGTGAACATGATTATGGAGGGTTTCTACTTTGAGCTGCATAAGGAATTGGGGCTTTTCATTCCCCTTATTGTGGTCAACTGCATTATTCTTGGTCGGGCAGAAGCCTTTGCTTCCAGGAATCCAGTTTTAAGTTCATTGGCGGATGGCCTGGGAATGGGAATCGGTTTTACCCTCTCCCTTATCGTCCTGGGAAGCATTCGGGAAATCCTTGGCGCTGGCACCATCCTTGGTGTTAGCCTCTTCGGAGAAGGTTATTTACCTTTCCTAATAATGATCCTACCTCCTGGGGCTTTCATCAGTTTAGGGCTACTCTTAGGATTGATGAATAGAATAAGTAAAGAGAGGTCAAACTAATGGGCGAAATCTTTATTCTCTTCTTCAGTGCTATCCTGGTTAATAACTTTGTGCTCTCTCGTTTTCTGGGAATATGTCCATATTTAGGTGTCTCTCGTCGGGTGGAGATGGCGGTGGGGATGTCCATGGCTGTTGTCTTCGTTATGACATTGGCCAGTCTCGTTACCTGGCTCGTCTATAACTTCATCCTCCTTCCCTTCAACCTCCTTTATCTATACATCGTCGCCTTTATCCTGGTCATTGCCACCCTGGTCCAGTTAGTAGAGATGGTCATCCAGAAGGTGAGCCCTACCATTTATCAGGCGCTGGGCATTTACCTTCCCTTAATAACCACCAACTGTGCCGTCTTAGGGGTAGCCTTCCTCAATATCCAGGAAGGATACGGTCTTTTAAAGACGACCATCCATGGCTTAGGAGCCGGGGTTGGTTTTGGTTTAGCCATAGTGCTATTTGCGGGCATCAGAGAAAGGTTAGAGCTAGCCGATATCGGCGATGCCATGAAGGGAACAGCCATCGGTTTAGTGGTGGCTGGGCTATTGTCTCTGGCCTTCATGGGATTTCGGGGACTGTTTTGATGTTGCCAGCAATCTTAAGTTTAGGTGGCTTAGGTCTTCTATTTGCCTTCGGGTTAGGACTGGCCGCCAGGAAGTTCGCCGTTAAGGTTGATCCCAGAATAGAGAAGATTGCGGAAATATTGCCTGGCGTAAACTGCGGAGCCTGCGGCTTTCCCAACTGTCAGGCGGTTGCAGCCGCCCTAATTGAGGGTAAAATTGAATCAGATTCCTGCGTTTTAGTTGAAGAAGAAGCCCTGAGAAATATTGCTGAAATACTTGGTCAGGAAGTGAAAGTTAAAGAGAAAAAAGTAGCCCGCCTCATCTGCCAGGGGGGCAAAGACCAGGCCAAAGAAAAATATGTCTATCAGGGAGTTAGAGAGTGTCGGGTGGCTAATCTTCTTTTCGGGGGAGAAAAGGCCTGTGCCTATGGCTGTCTCGGCTTGGGAACCTGCGTTCAGGAATGTCCCTTCGGAGCAATTGCCTTGGACGAGAACAATTTGCCCCTAATCAATGAAGATAAATGCACTGGCTGCAGAAAGTGCGTAGAAGTCTGCCCCAAAGAAGTTCTTACCCTGATTCCTAAACCAAAAAAAGTCTGGATTGCCTGTAATTCCCGGGCTAAGGGAGCGCAGGTAAAGAAGGTCTGCCAGGAAGGTTGCATCGGCTGCGGACTCTGCCTTAAGGCCTGTAAACCCAAAGCCATTACTCTTGAAAATAACTTAGCCAGAATAGATTATCAGAAGTGCACCAACTGCGGTGACTGTGTAGAAAAATGTCCTACTAAAGCCATCACTTGTTGCCTCTAAAAACATGTTGCCTCTAAAAACTTGCCTCCCTTTAATCTTTATGGTAATATAAAAACAGTGGGTATATATAAGGATTTCATAATTTTTGCAATTGGTATTCTTGTAATCATAAAGAGTGCCGATTTCTTTACCGCTGGAGCTGAGGGTATAGCTAAGGCTTTTAGAATTCCCAGGGTTATTATAGGTTTGACCATTGTAAGTTTCGCCACCACTGCCCCCGAGTTCATCACTTCCACCATTTCCTCCCATATGGGAGTCGGCGGAATGGCTGTTGGTAACGCTGTGGGGTCATGTTTAGCCAATATCGGATTGATTCTCGCAATAGCAGTTATAATTAGAGCAATTAGCTTCAACCCAAAGATTATAAAACAGGAACTGCTCTTTCTTGTAATTCTGGTCATCATTCTCTATCTTCTTATGCTGGATGGCAAGCTAGCTTTTTGGAATGGACTATTTCTATGTTTTCTTCTAATAGTCTTCTTTGCCTACATAATCTCCAGAGAACTTAAAGGTAGAAGAGAAAGCCAAGAAAACATTTTATCAAATTACCCCTCACCCTTACCCTCTCCCCACATGGGAGAGGCATGTAAAAAGGAAATTCCTATACAATCAAATTACAACATAAAGAAAGATAGCTTCAAATTCTTAATAGGTGCGGCCGGAGTTATTTTATCCGCTAAGTATGCCTTAATTCCTTCCGGCGTTAAGATCGCTCACTTCTTCGGAGTCCCAGAAATTGTTATTGGTCTTTCCATGGTTGCTTTAGGGACTTCACTGCCTGAATTAGTTACTGCTGTGGCTGCCAGTGTCAAGAAAATGGGGGGATTGGCTGTTGGAAATGTAATAGGAGCCAATATATTAAATATCTTATGGGTGTTAGGTTTTTCTTCTTTAATTAATCCTTTAAATATAGATACACAGACCAAAACAATAACGATGCCCATTGTCTTTCTTATTACCTTTTTGATATTTTTATTCTCAAGAACAAAATTCAAGATAACCAGGAGTGAAGGATTGGTTCTATTCCTTATATATGCAGGTTACATTTTTTATATTGTTAACTTTGCTTATAGCTAAGGGGAACTATCGTGCAAGAGGCGAAATATTATAAAAAATTGGAGGAAGAGAAGGTTCAGTGTCTTCTCTGCCTGAAGGAGTGTGTAATCGGTGATGGGAAACGGGGATTCTGCCGGGCCAGGGAGAATAAAGGAGGTAAACTATATTCAAGGATATTTGCCCAGGCGACCTCGGTGGCCATGGACCCAATCGAGAAGAAACCTTTATATCACTTTTATCCGGGGACGATGATCCTCTCCCTGGGAACTAATGGCTGTAACTTCGCCTGCCCATTCTGTCAGAACTGGGAGATCTCTCAGACGGAGGTTGCCACCCGGACCATCACCCCGGAAGAGGCCGTAGCCACCGCTAAGGACAGAGGCTCCATTGGCATTGCCTATACCTATTCAGAGCCCCTCATCTGGTATGAATATGTCCTGGAGACGGCCAGGTTAGCCCATGAGCGAGGCCTGAAGAATGTTTTGGTCACTAACGGCTTCATAAACGAAGAGCCTCTCAGGGAGCTTCTTCCTTATATTGATGCCCTTAACATTGATGTTAAAGCAATGAAGGATTCATTCTACAAGGGGATGTGTAAGGCAGAGCTCGGTCCAGTACTGCGAACGGCTGAAATAGCTAATAAGAAAGCCCTGGTAGAAATAACCAATCTGATTATTCCCACTATCAACAACGGAGAGGATGATTTCAGGAAATTAATCGATTGGGTAGCAAATAGCCTGGGGGTGGATACACCGCTTCACTTCTCCCGCTACTTTCCCCATTACAAGATGAAGATCGAGCCTACTCCCATCTCCACTTTAGAGAAGGCTGGGAATATGGCCAGGGAGAAGTTAAGGTATGTCTACCTGGGGAACGTGGGAGGAGAAGAAGCAAATAGCACCCGCTGTTACCGGTGCGGTAAGTCGGTCATCCTGAGAGCTGGCTACGGAGTAGCGGCCATGGAGTTGGAAGATGGAAAATGTAGATATTGCCAAGCCCAGATCAATGTGATAATGTAGGAGGAACTTATGCCAAAGAGGAGAAGAGGGAAAGGCAAGGGGGGAATCGGATTTTGGCTCTTAGTTTTAATCATCGGAGCCCTAATTGGAAGTATTGCCGGCGAAATTATCGGTCTCTTCTTTCAGGATGAGGCGAGTATCTTTCATAAACTCTTCGTCGCTGGCATCCGACCAGGCTTCGAGCCAAGGCATTTCAATCTATATATCCTTGATTTCACCATTGGCTTCCACATAAAGCTGAGCGTCACTACCCTGATTGGATTAATAGCAGCCATCTACCTGGGAAAGCTTCTTTAATGAGCCCCCATCGCTTTGCTTCGATTGCGCAGCAAAACGAAGCAATGGGGACGAATTACCCCCTTCTTGCTTTCGCCTGCTGCCACGTCTTGCCCCTGCGTCTTCCTGTCGGAAGACAGGAGCTGGGGCAGAGACAAGAAAGCAGGGGGGGTAAATTCAGACATATGATTTAGCTTGCTCTTTGAGCATCGCTAAATCATGTCTTCATTTAAATATCTCTGGATCTGTCCAGACATCGGCCTGGCTTCTCAAAGATTGATACCAATTATTGAGAGCTTCCATCTTCTTCCAGGAGAGAAGAATCTTCCTGAATTCCTCCTTCTCCTCATTAAATTTTTCCTCATCTATTCCTCTCCGCTCCTTCAACTGAAGCAGACAGAACCCAAGGCGAGTTTCAATGGGGTCGCTCACTTCACCTTCCGTAAGCGAAAAGGCAGCCTCACCAAAATCAGGAGATGGACCTATCCCCTCTATATATCGCTCAGCCTGCCCTCGGGAGAAGAAACCGCTATCCTTAATCTCTAGGGAGAAATCCCGGGCCACCTCTTCAAAGGTAGCTCCTTCCCTCAACTTGGTCAGGCCTTTCTCTGCCTTCGACTTAGCTAATTCCAAAGCCTTCCTACCCCTAACCCTCTCCTCAACCTTCTCCCTTACTTCATCTAATGACTCCGGTAGATGAGACGCTTTTCTCTCTTTGAGAACAAAGATAGCATAGCCCCTAGGTGTCTTAATGACCTGGCTCACTTCGCCCTCCTCCAGAGCAAAGGCCTCCCGGGAGAACTGAGGTGCCCAGCCAATGCCTTTTATCGCTTCTCCCCTGGCAAACAGTCCAGTCTCCTTCTTCTCCTTGACCATGCTCTCCCAGTCGGTCTTATCCAAAAGCTCAATGGCCAAGTCCTCTGCTTCCTCTCGAGCTATCTCATCGGCTCTCTTTTTCTTTAAGGTATCATGAATTTCAGACCAAACTTCCTCCAATGGAGTGGTATAAGCTTCCCTCCTTTCTTCCAACTTGATGATATGGTAGCCAAAGGGGGTCTTCACCAACTGGCTGACCTCACCTAATTTCAAGGAAAAGGCCGCTTCTTCAAAGGCAGGAACCATCCAACCACGAGGGAAGAAGCCTAAATCTCCTCCCTTTTCTCTGCTCCCTGGGTCCTCAGAATACTCTTTGGCCAAAGCAGCGAAGTCCTCCCCTCCTTTCAGCCTCTCCAATATTTCTTCTGCTTTCTTCTTTGCCTCGGCTTGGACCTCCTCATCAGCATCTGGGTCTAATCTGATCAAGATATGTCTAACTCGAATTTCTTCCGGGCGCTTAAATTGCTCAATATTTTCCTGGTAATAACTGACGATCTCATCGTCTTTTATTTCTACTGCTGTTTCCCTCTCCCTGGGATCAATCAGCACATACTCCACATTCACCTTTTCTGGCACCCTAAATTCTTCCCGATTCTCCTGAAAATAGTCAATGAGCTCTTTCTCCTCCACCTCAAGGTCCTTCTTAAAATGTTCTTTCCTAAACAGAATGTATTTCACCCTCACTTCCTCATTCCTCCTGATATATTCCTGCTTGAGCTCCTCCTCAGAAATCTCTACCCCTTCAGTCACCTGGCTGATGAGTTTCCTCACCATGAGGTCATCTCGCACCTGTTCTTCGAACCTTTCCGGGGTAAGTCCTTCATATTTCAGAACTCTTAGATAAAACTCTTTGTCGAACCTGCCCTCCTTATGAAAGTTAGAAAAAATAGATTTAATCTGGTCGGATACCTCCTGGTCAGTAACCACAATCCTCCTGTTCCTGGCTTCCCGAAGCAGCAGAATTCTCCGAATCAACTCCTCCAGGGCCTGTTTCTTAAGCTCTCTCTCTATTTGCTCATCCCAGCGGTTTCTATATAGGGATTGCCACCTCCGTTTAATTTCTTGATAGGCACTGTGAAACTGCCGATAATCGATTCTTTGTCCATTGACCCTGGCCACCACCACCGTCCGGGGCGCCGTTCGCTGGGAGCGCCCGGGCCCATAAAGCAGGGTGAAGGCAGGGATGATTATGGCAATGGTCGCTATCAAAATACCCTTCATTTTCTTTCTCAGAATTCTAAGCATAGCTAATCCTCCCCAACATTTGAGCCCCGTGAAGTTCCGTCTTTAGCGCCTTTCCTTCATTGGCCATTATAAAGGCCCTGAAAAGAAATTTCAAGAAAATTCGTCGCTTCGCTCCTCATGACTTTGATTAACGCAAGACTGTGA
>JAJOKU010000039.1 GCA_021129695.1 candidate division NPL-UPA2 bacterium | reverse complement strand
TTTACTCACAGTCTTGCGTTAATCAAAGTCATGAGGAGCGAAGCGACGAATTTTCCTGGTTTCAGATAGGTAAATCTTACAGACTCTTTTAGCGGCCCTGAGACATTTCCTCGCTATTGCGATTGCTTTATCGGCGTCTTCCTTTGAAAATAACTCCCAAGGTGATAATGAGCTCTCTTCATCACCGTAATCTGTAAGAAAATGTTCCTCTGAGCCAAGTTCTCCGAGGAGAGGCAGAATCTCCTCAATCTGCGGCACAAGCTTCCCTGGTATACGTCTTTGCTCTAATAACCTCTCTAATTGCAGCGAAGGTTCATGTGTTTTTTCAAGGGGTCCAAAGAGGCATAGAATAGCCTTGCCGGAATTCTCTACCGCTAATTGTGCATTATCCACACAAGAGCGCCAGCGACTGAGTTTAACATCATCCTCTGCCTCCTTAAAGAAACCCTCAGCCAGTTTTAATCTATATTTAGCATCATCTTGATAATGCACGATATCCCGTCCAATCGAGTTTCCAACCCCCTTTCGGAGGTTTGGACCACTCCCAGTAAAATTCCCCTCCCCGCTCTCTTCTCCTCAGGCCTGCTTCTTTTATCAGCTTTCTTATCCTTCTAATCTTCTCCTTAAAGAATCCATTATCATACAATATCTTCCCGTCAATTCCAAGGTCAAGAAACAAGGGAGGAAAACCGCTTTCCACTTCCTTAGGGGTTTTAGCGATTATGGATATTTTCTGCTCAAACTTTGCCACAATGGGTTTTCGGATATAAAGAAGTCTCTCTAAGGGACTCCTGGGTAATTTCTTTGCAGTAATAAAAATATCATAATCACTATCTCTGGCATTATCACTTCTTGCCCGAGATCCGAAAAGAACAATAGAAATTAGATCATCCCCAAGATAATCCTTATAACATCTAACCACACTCTCAAAAAATCTCTGAGTTTTCAAACTGGTTTTCCTCCTGCTGTGCGAATTGTATCAAAGCTGCGGTTTCACGTCAAGCCTTCCGAGTGAAATGTCAAGATGGCAGAGACCCAGCCAATCTCAATTTGGTATTAGTCTCTCCTCCATTCTGAATATAAAGGAGAGGCAGGGGTCTGTCTATGCCTTCCAGAAACTGTGGTCGGGCCTGCCAGGGTGTGACCGAAAGCACATTATTCAGGTCCATCCAGTACTCGAGGCGCCTCGGCTTCAATCCCCAGGTCATGTGGAAATGGTTGGCTGGGGCGTATTGCTTGTATTCAACCATGCTGGCGTATTTGGGCACAACAAAGGTATGGGGCCAGGTAGGGGTAGAGGTCCTACAGACTGCTTCTGCTAACTTATCCGGGAGGTCAACTGTAACCGCCTCATCCCAGATAAGTGAGAACATACCGGAGAGGGAACTATAGGCTAATCTTCCAGCAATACCTTCAATCCCACCAGGTGAAATAAAGGTAACTGAATTGCCCATTCCCGGGAAATAATATTCATCTGCCAGGGGGAACGAAACCCGGGACATAATCTGTTTTGGTGATGAACCGGGTTTGGCCGCCCAGTCGAAAGAGGCACTGCCTGAGTTATCGCCATCCACCAGTCCCTTCTCCTCCCAGAGCGTGGTTCCTTTCAGTCCTTTAATTTTAAGCTGGCGGGCCAAATCATTGATCTCCCACGGCTCCCAGACCTTACGGAAGTCCATAAACAGTGGCGGATTGCCTCCGGTAAGGTAAGTAAAGAAAAGCATGGTCAGAAGTCCCTGGACATCCGCCTCAGTAGCATAAGGTATGGGTGGCTTAGGGCCGTTATGGTCAAAGGTAGAATTAAATAGAGATTCCATTATATCAGCCACCGGTAGGGGAATGCCACGGGTATCTGAGCCCCATTCCAACTGGCTCATGAATCCACCGCCGACGGCATTGAGGTCTCTCATCAAATCTCGTTTGATGAGATACATGGCCAGGCTTTTGTCAAGGCGCTGGCTGTCTTCCTCATTACGAAGTTCAATCCTCTTGCCCACCATCTTGTCCAGCCAGGTGCGTAGCTTTGTAAGTTCTTTTTTATTGTAGGCCTCTTTCTGGAGCATATCAGCGAAGAGTTTCATATCCAATCGGGTAATCTCTATCCCAAAGATATTACGGGTGGGGATAATATGGGCCAGGGCTGTCTCCATACCCATTGAATCATGACCTAAGATCACCACCCGCTTGCCCTTAAGAGCCTGGGTAGTAAGGGCGGCATAACACCAGTCAATAAGACCGGAAGCCGTCTCTCTGGTCATCTTCGGTCTTAATCCCCTGTCCGGCCAGGTCCCCACATTTATATGGATGAGACGCCCGTACTGGGAAATAGCACCACTGGCCGCATGGGTGAAAACTACACCTGGTTTGGGACCGCTGTTACCGCAGGTTAGATTAATAGGTGTATCAGCCGGAAATTGCTGCAAAAGAGAAATCAAACTTAACTGGGGGAAAGCCCAGGTATCCGGAGCGCAGACTAAGATATTCACGCCTGTATTACGAAACTGCTGAGCAACAATATCTGCCTGAACTTCTCCATCTACCAGGATTGGTGACCAGACCACCCGGGCGGGTGTCTTATCGGGCATCCTCACCGCATTGGCAATAATATCAGCGGACATCTCTACAATGTTTACTGCGCGGCTACGGGAAGCAGTATCAATGCGCGGGTCGCAGGTAGCAAATACTCCGAAGGTAGGAACGTTAGGCTTAACTCTCCTTGTAGCCGGTAAACGCTGTGCGCCTGTGCCCGTTAGGGTATTTGGCATGATGTTTTCACTCCTTCCTATTCTTCAGGGATTCTGAACCCCTAATAAATTTGACAGTCTCTCTACTATTCTCGCGTCTCCACCGAGCATTGTGCAAAATTGAGAAATGGCTATTTGTCAAACACAATATGACATAACCTTTGGTTTTTGAACTTCACAAAAGCGCTCTATTTGCTTGTTTTGGCTCAAAATCATTGTTTTTAGCTGTTTTCGCATGCCATTTACCCATATCTTCTGCCATGATGCTATTGACTATTGTTAGTTTCATGCGTATACAACACCGTCGGTGAGGCGTAATTTTCATCCACCACAATGTCAAATTTTCTACCCCTTCAGGATCCCTGACCCCTAAAAAACGATGTCAGGTATGAGCTGACATTCTATGTCAAAAAGGAGGGGGATATTAGGGACTGCGAATGGGGCATCTGGTGGTATGAAACGGGAATAGAAGAGGGTAAGCGTTACCGCAAGCACTGTTGGCAGCCAGAGAAATTCAAGGTTACCTCCCGCCGGAGGCAGGTCAAAGCAAGGTTTAGATTCCCAGAGACTGAAGCAAAGCGCACTCGGTAGTCATTCTGGTTTTACATCAGGGGAAACGGAACAGTCTGGATTGATGATGTTAGGCTGGTCGTGAAGTGAGGCATGCTGGTAATTGGTATAACCGGGGGGATAGCTTGCGGGAAGAGCACCGTAGCCAGGATGTTTGGTCGCTTAGGTGCTGAGATTATTGATGCTGACAGAATTGCCCACTCGGTGATTGAGCCAGGGACATCTGCCTGGCAACGAGTGGTGGATGAATTTGGCAGGGGCATCTTAAATAAGAATTTAGCTGTCAATAGAAGAAAATTAGGCAGAATCATCTTTGCTGACTCTGAAAAACGCAGAAAACTTGAGGAAATTATTCATCCCAGGGTCATTGAGATAATTAAGAAAACGGCAGCAAGGACACGTAAGAGTGCTGCAAGCGTAAAAAAACAGCAATCAGCCTCGGGCCTAGAGCTATCAGCTATTATCATTGATGCTCCTCTTCTCATAGAAGCTAATTTGGTTTCCCTGGTGGAGAAGTTAGTGGTGGTAACTGCCAGCAGGAAGACTCAGATTGTGCGATTGCGCAGGAGCGGATTGACGGAAGGGGAAGCTATAAGGCGGATTGATTCCCAGATGTCTTTGAGGGAGAAGGAGGCCTTAGCTGACTATGTGATTAGAAATGACGGAAATTTAAAGGAAACCGCAAGACAGGTTAGGGAAATTTGGAAACAGATAAACAAGTATGATGGGACTGTCCCCGGAACTGTAAAGTGAGGTTAACATGGATATTAGAGAATTAAAGGAGATAACCATATCGGAACTGCGCAAGCTGGCTAATAAACTTAACATCACTGAGTTCAGAACCTTGAAGAAGCAGGAACTCATCTTCAAAGTCTTGCAGGCCCAGACGGAGAAGAACGGTCTCATCTTCGGGGAGGGGGTTTTAGAGACACTGCCCGAGGGATTCGGTTTCTTGCGCTCCTCCAATTACAATTACTTTCCTGGTCCAGACGACATCTATGTCTCCCCCTCCCAGATTCGTAAGTTCAGTTTGACCACCGGAGATATCGTCTCCGGCCAGATAAGGCCCCCCAAGGACACAGAGCGCTACTTTGCCCTGCTTCGGGTGGAAGCAGTTAACTATGAGGACCCGGAGGTGGAGAAAGACAAGATCCTCTTTGACAATCTCACCCCCATCTTCCCCCGAGAGCGCTTCAAATTGGAGACTGTCCCGGATGAGATCTCCATGCGGGTGATGGACCTCGTTACTCCTATCGGGAAAGGTCAGCGGGGCTTAATCGTCTCTCCCCCCCGGGCAGGCAAGACGGTGCTTCTACAGAAGATTGCCAACAGCATCTCCACCAATCATCCCGAGGCAGTTCTCATCGTCCTCCTTGTCTCGGAGAGGCCGGAGGAGGTTACCGAGATGAAACGTTCGGTGAAGGGCGAGGTGGTAAGCTCCACCTTTGATGAACCAGCCGAACGTCATGTTCAGGTAGCGGAGATGGTCATTGAGAAGGCAAAGCGTTTAGCCGAGCATAAGAAGGACGTGGTTATACTGCTTGATAGTTTAACCCGTTTAGCCCGAGCCCATAATGTCATTGCTCCTCACAGCGGCAAGATCCTCACCGGAGGAGTGGATTCTAATGCCCTGACTAAACCAAAGCGCTTCTTTGGGACAGCCCGAAACATTGAGGAGGGAGGAAGCCTGACCATAATAGCTACCTGCCTGATAGATACGGGAAGTAGAATGGACGATGTCATCTTCGAGGAATTTAAAGCCACCGGAAACATGGAGCTTCACCTGGATAGGCGCCTGGTGGATAAGCGTCTCTTCCCAGCCATTGATATTGAGAGTTCCGCTACCAGGAAGGAGGAGCTACTTTTATCTGCGGAGGAGCTCAGTAAGGTCTGGCTTCTGCGAAAGGTTCTATCTTCCACGAACATCACGGAGACGATGGAATTGTTGGTGCAGAGGCTGAAGAAGACCAAAAGCAATGCTGAGTTCTTGAAAGCATTGGATCAAGCAATGGAGAAATAGCACAGGATAAGGCATAAAGCAACAAAGGCACACAGGCACAAAGAGAAAAAGTGTTGTGCCAGTTGTGCCTGTTTTTGTTGCCAGAAGTTCTCTAATATGATACAATTTTCAGGAGGATTTTATGAAAAAGGATATCCATCCAGAGTATAAGGAAACGACCATTACCTGTGCCTGTGGCGAGGTTATCCACACCCGCTCCACCAAGCAGAATATCAGAGTGGAGATATGCTCTAAATGCCATCCCTTCTTCACCGGGAAACAGAAGTTAGTGGATAGCGCCGGGCGGGTGGATAGATTCCGCCGAAAATACGGATTATCGTAAAATCGGAAAAAGATATGTTTGATAAGCTCCGAGCGATGGAAGAGGAGCGCAGTCGGCTGGAGAAGGTATTGGCTGATGCTGAAGTGATCAGCGATCGGGCTAGATACGATGAATGTGTCCGCAAACACGGTCAGCTGAAGGAGGCCGTTGACAAATTCCAGGACTATAAACGTGTACTGAAGCAGATGGAGGAGTCAAAGTCCATCCTGGAGGAAAAGGGGGAGGATAAGGAGCTTATCAGTTTGGCCCACAGCGAGTTGAAGGGGCTGGAGAAAAGGAAGGCCGAGCTGGAAGTGGAGTTAAGATCGCTCCTGCGGCCGGAAAGACGGGAGGAAGAGTGCCCGGCTATGGTTGAGATCAGGGCAGGCACTGGAGGTGAAGAAGCCTGTCTTTTCGCTGGCGACCTCTTCCACCTGTATTGTAAATATGCCGAGGGAAAGGGCTGGAAGGTGGAAGTGATGAGCAGTCATCCCAGTGGGAGAGGAGGATTTAAAGAGATCATCTTTGGGGTGGAAGGAAAGGGAGTGCATCATAGACTGAAATATGAGGGGGGAGTACACCGGGTTCAAAGGGTCCCGGTGACTGAATCGCAAGGCAGGATTCACACCTCAACTGTTACTGTGGCTGTTCTCCCTGAGGCGAAAGAGATAGAACTGAAGATAGATCCGGAAGAGCTGAGGATTGATACCTTCCGGTCATCTGGTCCCGGAGGTCAGCACGTAAATGTCACGGACTCGGCGGTGAGGATTAGGCATCTTCCCACCGGGATTGTGGTTCAATGCCAGGATGAAAAGTCCCAGCATAAGAACCGGGCCAAGGCCATGCGGGTTCTGCGGGCGCGACTCCTCCGCTATCTGAAGGAAAAAGAGGAGGCTAAGATTTCAGATGCTAGAAGGGCTCAGGTGGGAAAGGCGAAGCGCAGCGAGAAGATAAGAACTTATAACTTTCCTCAGGGGAGAGTGACCGACCACCGGATTGGATTAACCCTTCACAAACTTGACGAGGTCTTAAAGGGAAATTTAGATAAGTTAATCGATGCCCTGGCTCAAAAGTTAGAGAGAGATTAATTATGAAAAGCCAGCGTCTGATAGATGCCCTTGAGTGGGGAAGCAATTGCCTTGAGGAAGAGGGCATAGAGAACCCGAGAAGGGGGGCAGAGTTTTTGCTCCTCTACCTTCTCGGTTGGACACAAACCCATCTTTATCTTAACGCTGAAGCGTGGCTTCGCCAAGATGATTTATCCGCCTTCCAGGACTTGATTAGACGAAGGGCGCAGCATTTCCCTTTACAATACCTGACTGGTCGGACGGAGTTCAGGGGAGGCGAGTTTCTAGTTAACCAGGAGACAATGATTCCTCGACCGGAGACAGAAATACTGGTGGATGGGGCTTTGAAGAAACTCAGAAGTATAAATCGGGAACCTTTAACTGTTATTGATGTGGGAACTGGCTGTGGTAATATTGCTATTACCTTAGCAAAGAGCCTTCCTTGCCGAGTTTACGCTACTGATATATCAGCTGGGGCTCTGCGGGCCGCGGCTAAAAATGCTCAAGCTTCGGGAGTGGATATAATCTTCCTTAGAGGAGACTTATTTGGTCCCATTGAGGAGCTGGGCTTGGAGGGGAAGGTTGATCTGGTAATCTCTAATCCTCCCTATATTGCCACCGGGGATTTTTCCGCTCTTTCGCCTGAGGTGAGCCAGTTTGAGCCTCGCCTGGCCCTTGATGGAGGAAAGGATGGTCTGAAATTCTATCCGCCTATCATTAAAGGTGCCGCCCGGTATTTGAAGGCAAGTGGCTATTTGGCTCTGGAAATGGGTGCCGGTCAAGCTGAGAAAGTAAAGAAACTTATTCTTGAAAATGGCCATTTCCAATATCCAGAAATCATAAAGGATTATTCAGGAATTGACCGGGTAATCATTGCCGAGAAATAGAATTAAGTTTCGGCATAGCCCTTCGCTCATTCTCGGCACGCTCCATGCGAAATATGGAGCTGCTGATAGATACAGTCTTTCTTGGGAGCGTGCCTCTGAGGGTTTTCTTGCCGCTTATAGCCACTTAAGTAACGGCGGCAAGAAAAAATCCGCTCACGGCTAAGGCCGAAACTTCATAGGCTTAAGAGAGTAGATGGATAAAATCATTATAACTGGGGGAGAGCCCTTAAAGGGTAGTGTCAGGATCAGTGGGGCCAAGAATTCTGCTCTGCCCATCATGGCCGCCACCCTGTTAGCGGAAGGAACTTCAGTAATTAGCAATATCCCTCACCTCAGGGATGTAGAGACGATGGCCGCCATTCTGCGAGCTCTGGGAGCTAAGGTCCGTTTCTCAGGTGATAGCCGGGTATCAGTTAATCCCGGCAAACTCATCCAACCTCTGGTTCCCTATGACCTGGTGCGCACTATGAGGGCGAGCATCTGCGTCTTAGGACCACTCCTGGCCAAGTTAGGTAGCGTTAAAGTAGCTCATCCGGGAGGATGTGTCATTGGTCCTCGTCCCATTGACCTACATCTGAAGGGACTGAGGAAGTTAGGAGCTAAGATAGAGATTGAGCATGGCTACATCGTAGCTGAGGCGAAAGCGCGGTTGAAAGGTAGCGAAATTTACTTAGGAGGGAGTTTCGGCTCAAGTGTCTTAGGGACGGCCAATGTGATGATGGCCGCTACCCTGGCCAAGGGGAGGACGGTCATTGAGGGAGCTGCCTGTGAGCCGGAGATAGTTGATTTGGCCAATTTCCTCAATAAGATGGGAGCTAAGGTCAAAGGAGGGGGAACCCATATTCTGCAGATTCAGGGGGTGAAAAAGCTGGAGCCTGCAGAGCATGCTATTATCCCCGATAGAATTGAGGCGGGAACCTATATGGTGGCCGGGGCTATTACTGGAGGTGAGGTTAGGCTGAAAGGGGCTCGTTTTGAGCATCTCCAGGCAGTGGTGGACAAATTGGAGGAAGCCGGCCTGATAGTCAATCGGACAAAGGAAGGTATTAAAGTGCACCTCAGAGCTAAACTGAAAGCAGTTGATATCACAACACTGCCTTATCCCGGGTTCCCCACCGACATGCAAGCGCAGATGATGGTCCTGATGAGCATATCAGAGGGAATTGGCGTGATCATAGAAAGGATTTATCCGGATAGATTTATGCATGTCAGCGAACTACTGCGGATGGGAGCCAATATTATGCGGGAGGGGCCGAGGGCGATTGTCAAGGGAGGAGCTAAGCTCAGTGGGGCTCCGGTCATGGCCTCAGATTTAAGGGCCAGCGCGGCTCTGGTTCTGGCTGGTTTAGTGGCTGAGGGGGAAACTGAGATCTCCCGCGTCTATCATCTGGATAGGGGATATGAGAGGATAGAAGAGAAGTTCTCCAAGCTGGGAGCAAGGATCAGGCGAGTAGAGGAGTGAAGAAGTCTAGGCATAGCCGTTCGCAGGTTTGCTCGGTCTCGTTTTTCGCAGGATCGCTTGCCACACCCCAGCGAGGTGCGGCGGCGCTCGATTTTCTGCCCTCGCTCGTCCTTCGGACACCATGCCCGCTCGGGCATAAAAACGCCCTGCTTAAAACCGAGCCCTCGCACCTGCGGAAAAAAATCGACTCGCGCGGCGACCGAGCAGATTGGTGGATTAGGAAATGAGTAAGGTTATAATCAAAGCGTGGGAAGAGCACGAAAAGATGGAGAAAATTGTTAATAGATACCCTGCAGGAGAGGAAGTAGAGGAGGTAGTCAAGGAGGTCATCAAGGATGTTCGCCGCCGGGGAGATAAGGCAGTCTTAAAGTATACAAGGAAATTCGATGGAGTCTCACTAGGGGCTTTCCAGTTGAGAGTTTCAGAAGAGGAGATAAGGGAAGCGGTTGAGAAGCTCGATAAGCAGTTATTAAAAGTTTTCAATTCAGTTAGAAGAAATATAACTAAATTTCATAAGAGGGAGATGAGAAAGTCATGGATATCCACAAGAGATGGTCTCCTCTTAGGACAAAGCTACCTGCCTATTGAGAGAGTAGGAATTTATGTTCCCACTGCTCTGGTATCTACTTTGCTTATGACGGTTACCGTGGCTCAGGTAGCTGGTGTTAAAGACATAGTGGTGGCCACACCGCCAGGAAGAGATGGTTCCATTAACCCATATCTATTAGGAGTAGTCAGTCTACTTGGCCTGAATGAAGTATACAGGGTGGGGGGAGCTCAGGCCATTTCGGCTTTGGCCTTTGGCACAGAAACCATACCAAAGGTTCAGAAGATCATCGGACCGGGGAACAAGTATGTTATTTCAGCCAAGAGACAGCTCTTCGGTCAGGTTGGCATTGAGATGCTCCCTGGCCCAAGCGAAGTAGTCATCTTAGCCGATGGGAGAGCCAAGGCTTCCTTTATCATCTCAGACCTTAAAGCACAGGCCGAGCATGTAGAGGGTATATCAGCCCTTCTCACCACTTCCATGAGTTTAGCCAAGAAAGTAGAAAGGGAAGCCAAAGAGAGCTACATAATTGTTACTAAGACCATGGAAGAAGCTATCCACCTGATTAATAGAATAGCTCCCGAGCACCTGGAAATTATGGTCCACCGCCCAAAAAAGATTCTAAGAAAGATTACCAGGGCGGGCACCATTTTCATAGGACCCTATACGCCAACGGCAGTGGGTGACTATATAGCCGGTCCCAGTCACATTCTTCCCACCGGAGGCACAGCTAAGTTCTCTTCCGGTCTGGGAGTGGATGACTTCCGAAGAAGGTCAAATATCATCTCATATAGCTCGGAACAGTTAAAAAAGGTAGCCGAGGCAGTTACCAGATTAGCTGAAATGGAAGGGATGAGAGCCCATGCTGACTCAATTAGGGTGAGGATGGGCAAGAAGGGGTGAGAAAAAAATGGGTAACCTGGATTACTTAAAGTAATCCACCTCCCCTGAAATCCAAGGGATTTCGGGGACTTTATCCTGGGAATGCTATGCATTCTTCAGGGCGAAGGGCCGCATCCCCACTGCTTCGCTTTGCGAAGCAAAGCGGTGGGGAAAGCCTGCTGGGTAGCCCTTCTGTTCCAGTTTCAAGGGGGGCATGAATAATGAGGGCTAGAAGAGCAAAGGTTGAGCGCAGAACCAGGGAAACAAAGATCAAGTTAGAACTTGATCTGGACGGCCAGGGGAAATATAAGATAGATACTAACATTCCATTTTTGAATCACATGCTCAGTCTTTTAATTAAACATGGACTATTTGACCTAAGCTTAACAGCAAGGGGAGATTTAGAGGTGGATGAGCATCATACGGTGGAGGATATTGGAATCTCCTTAGGAGAAGCCTTTAAGAAAGCGCTGGGTAAGCGCAAACACATAAGGCGATTTGGATTTGCCTATGCTCCTATGGACGAAGCTTTGGCCCTGACAGCCTTAGATATAAGCAGCCGTCCATACCTTGCCTTTAACGTTCCTGGTAAGAGGAGGAAGGTGGATGGTTTTGCACCTCAATTGGTGGAAGAGTTCCTGAGAGCTTTCTCCACTCATGGCGGCATCACTGTTCACGTCAATCTCCTCTACGGGAAGAACAGCCATCACATCTTAGAAGCCATATTCAAGGCTTTGGGTCAAGCATTAGATCAGGCTACCCAGATTGATAATAGGGTAAAGGGTGTCCCTTCAACCAAAGGGAAGTTGTAGATGCTTATCATCCCCGCTATTGACATCCGAGGAGGGAGAGTGGTCAGATTAGTCCAGGGGGATTTCCACCAGGAGACAGTTTACCATGATGACCCGGTTAAGGTAGCAAAAAGGTGGGAAGGAGAAGGAGCTCGTTTACTCCACATCGTTGACCTGGATGGAGCCCGGGAAGGAGAGCCAGTGAATTTGGAACTGGTGGGAAAGATTGCCTCGGAAGTTGACATACCCATCCAGATGGGGGGAGGGGTAAGAAGCCTGGAGACGGTCAGAGAGGTTCTAAGTAAGGGGATAAGAAGAGTCATCTTAGGCACGCAGGCCTCCGCGGCACCAGATTTAGTTAGAGAAGCCTGTCAGGAGTTTGGGAAGAGAGTGGCCATCGGAATCGATGTCAAGGATGGCTTGGTGGCGGTGAGGGGATGGACGGAGCTTACCTCCAAGGAGGCAGTTACTTTGGCCCGGGAGATGGAGAATTTAGAGGTGAGGACGATAATCTTCACTGATGTCCGACGGGATGGGATGCTAACTGGTCCAGGTGTAAAAAGTTTAGAGGAGATACTTCAGGGAACCAATGTCTCCCTTATTGCCTCGGGAGGGATTTCCAGCTTAGAGGATGTTAGAAGGCTTAAGAGATTAGAAAGGGAGGGCCTGGAGGGAATCATCATTGGCAAAGCCCTCTATGAAGGAAGGATTGAGTTTGGGGAGGCTATAGCTGTTGCATAAAAAATCAAAAATACAAACCAAAAATTCACAGCTATTGAAATCCCAATGCTCTAAAGTAGGGGTGATCATTCCTGCTTTTAATGAGGCGAAAACCATTCCTCATTTAATAGAGCATCTCCTGCCTTTAGTTAAAGAAGTGATAGTGGTTGATGATGGCTCCACTGATACTACAGCCGAAGAATCTAAGGCCAGAGGGGCCCGGGTTCTCCGTCACCCTAAGAGAATGGGGAAGGGAGCGGCCTTAAGGACTGGTTTTGAGTATGCCCTCAAGGAAGATTTTCATGCCGTTATTACGATGGATGCTGATGGGCAGCACGACTGGAAAGAGGTCCCCAAGTTCATTCAAGCCGCTCGGAAAGGGGAAGCGGGCATCATCATAGGCAATCGGATGGGAGATATTCATAGTATGCCCCTAATTCGGCTCTGGACTAATAGGGTCACCTCCTGGATTATTTCCCGCCTCAGCCATCGGAGAATTGAGGACAGTCAGTCTGGCTATCGATTAATAAGAACCGATGTTCTAAGGGATGTTAAGTTAGTTACCTCTAATTTCGATACTGAATCAGAGATATTAGTAAAGGCTAGCCGCCAGGGATACCAGATGGGGTCAATTCCCATCAGGACTATTTATCTGAATGAATCGAGCAAAATAAAACCTCTCCTGGATACATTGCGCTTTACGAAATTAGTTCTAAAAAACCTATTTAAGTGGATGTAAGGGCGGCATTCGAAAATGGTTATCTGTATTGAAAGAGAAAAGAGGCAAAAGTTAGACAGATTACTTATTGAGGGTTATCAGGCTACGAAAGAAGGTAAGACCTTGAATGATGATTGGGAAAAGACCACTTTGAGAGATTGGCAATAGGATAGCCGAGAGGAACCCATGAACTTTGACGAGGAAAGGAAGACGATGGTCGAGGTCCAGTTGAGAGGAAGGGGCTTAAAGGATGAGCGAGTTCTTAAGGCCATGGAGGAAATCCCCCGGCATCGGTTCGTCAGCAAGGAACAGGAGCAGAGCGCCTACAGCGACCATCCCTTACCCATTGGGGAGGGACAGACTATCTCTCAGCCCTACATGGTAGCTCTCATGACCGAATGTATGGAGCTCGAGGGTAATGAAAAAGTGCTGGAGATAGGCACTGGCTGCGGCTATCAGGCAGCAATTTTGGCTAAGTTAGCCAAGGAGGTTTATAGCATAGAGAGAGTTGAGAAGCTGAGCCTGAAGGCAAAAGAAATCTTAGCCGAGTTGGGTTACACTAATGTGAAGCTAAAGGTTGGTGATGGCACCAAGGGATGGGAGGAGTATTCCCCTTATCAGGCACTTATAGTGACGGCTGGCTCGCCCGATATTCCACAGACTTTGCTCGACCAGCTCTCGGAGGGGGGCAGGATGGTTATTCCAGTGGGGGGCAGTTTCTCCCAGGAGTTGGTTGTGGCCAGGAAGAGGAAGGGCAAGGTAGAGAGGAGAAAGGTCTGCGGCTGCGTCTTCGTTCCCCTCATTGGTGAATTTGGCTGGAAGAGGTAATGCAGAATATAGTGAAAGCCTTAGGAGGATTTCCAGAGATTAGACCTCGGGGTGTAGCGCAGTCTGGTTTAGCGCGCTTGCTTCGGGAGCAAGAGGTCGGCGGTTCAAATCCGCCCACCCCGACCAGATTAGACTTTGGGATTTTTTGGGGGAAGAAAAACGATTTTTTAACCTCTTTTCCGCCAAGATTTCTTTATTGTAAGTGCTTTTATAATAAGGAATTAGGTCAAATGGTTTTGAAAATCGGCTCTTCTCCAAAAATAGTAGTAAAGGGTAATTCTCTTTCATAGTGCCTTGAGTTCTTTGAAAATTTAATAACAGTAATAATGTGGAGATTGTGGGTAACCCGAAGGGTTATCCAAGTATGTGGTTAAGTCAAAGACTTATCCACATCGTCAATATCCACATTGACTCTTTTCTTCTCCAAGAATGAAATTTTGCCTCAGTCATGAAGTGTCCAGTGGGGGTGAACAACCTTGTTTTATCTTCAGGATAAAATAATCATCGTCATGGAACCCATAAGCAATGCGCTTGATGACCTTGATCTTGTTATTCATCCCCTCTAATTTACCAGTGTCTATAGGGTAATAGCAGTGGTTGATAAGACCATAACGATAGTTATCCAGCATCTCGGCAAACTTCATAAGAGGCTTGATATTGCTGGCTATGGCAGTGCTAATCCAAGAGTCAAGACATCTGTTAGCCCAGCCAGTGGATTTATAATTCCAGAGCCTTTTAAGGTCATCCTTCAGCATATAGGCAATGTTTATATTCTGATTTAATTCAAGGAGTGTCTGGAGCTGTTCTTTCTGATCCTTCTTAAGTTTATCTCTATTTTTCAGGAGAAGATATTTAGTGCCTTTGTTGGTTTCTTTCTTCTCCTCAGCGGCTCTCTTAAACTCGATATTTCTTACTTTGTCTATGACCCTGGAGTAGCTCTTAATGACATGGAATTTATCAAATACTATTTTGGCTCCTGGAGCATGCTCTTTGATAGAGGCAATGTATGGGTCCCACATGTCACAGGCTACTGCCTCTATCCTTTTGCTCCTTTCCAGGCCAAGTTCTTTGAAAAACTGATCCAGGGTTTCTTGACTTCGACCCTTGCCAACCCAGACTACCCGAGTTCGCTCTAAGTCCATAACCACTGTAAAGTAGTTATGGCCTTTATGGGGAGCTATCTCATCTACTGCCAGTAGCCTTAAACCATCGTAGTCTGGAATAGCAAACTGTTTCTCCAGGTACTTCTTATCAATCGCTTTGACTGTTTTCCAGTCAAGGTCAAGGAGTTCAGCTACCTGTTTGAGGCTGGCCATACGGCATAGCCAGGCAACCAGTTCCTCAAATCTGGTAGTGCATCGGGAGTAAAGGTCAGCAAACTCAAGTTTTTCAATCTTCACCCCACAGTTTGGGCAATTGGTGCGATGTTTATCCATGACCAAGTAGGTCTTAAACTCAAAGACAGACAGATCTCTGATTCTGGCTTCCCGGCAGTCCCAGCTCCAGAAGGACATCTGACCACAGCCAGAGCAGGTGAATCCTGGGGAGTAATCTCTCCTAAGATGGATTTCGGTGGAATCACTATGAGTGATTGCCTTATCAAATTTTACACTTGGCAGATTGAGCCATTCTGCTATAATATCAGGAAGTCCTTA
>JAJOKU010000077.1:8536-15532 GCA_021129695.1 candidate division NPL-UPA2 bacterium | reverse complement strand
ACAAAAGCCCCTGGCAATTAGCTCAAGAAAAACGGCCAGATATCCCAAAAGAAGCTCTGATGTTACCTCCGGTTGACCTTGATGCCTTACTTAACAAAAAATTTGCTAATTTGACTCAAAGGGGGTATGATGTCCCTTCCGGTCCCTGCGAATTACTTCCTGTCAACGAATATTAGGGTAGAGACTGTAAGGCTAACCTCAACCTTTCCAGGGCTGGCTCGCTGTGGCCTCAGGCGAAGGTTATTGATGGTCAGGAATCTATTTGGATTCTCGATTCTATATAAGTAGGCAGTGAGTTCACTTATGTCTATGCCCTTCAGTTTAATCTCTACCACAGACTGCTTATAGCAGTCGCTAACCGGCCTTTTCCGTGGCTTCATAGAGAAGAGTTTTTCTTTAATGCCGCACTCAACGGTCAACTTTTCTAAGAAGGAGAAGAGGTTGAAATCTTTCCCACGAGCGGCCAGTCCCTGTTCAACTGATTTTAAATTTTCCTTGAGAGTTAGGTATTCGCTCCTGAGTTTCGTTATCCCTTTTAGGTCTTCCTCCCTCTTATGAATCTTTTCCTCAAGAATTTCTATCCTCCTTGTAACTGGAGAAATGCCGAGCTGATAGAAGAGGAGGATGAAGAGAAAAGCTCCTCCCCCGATGAGAGCAATTCTTTCTCTCTTTGTTAGCATATCAGTCGCCTTTAAAGTAAATATTTAGTGTGAACTCGACTTCTTTGCCATCGGAACTGGCCCGGGCCCGGCCCAGAGAAACCCTCTTAAAGTGAGGAGACTTTTCCAGTTCCTGCCTCAATAAATTGACCGCCCGAAAGGAGGCAGCCTTTCCCCGTATTTTGACTGCGTCCCTGGTCAATCTGAGGTCAGAGAGCTGCACCTCGCCCTCTTCGGGAATTCTTAGGTAAAGCTCCCGCATTATCTCTAAGGGCGAGGGCCTCCGGGGTGTTAGCTCCTTGAAAACCTGCCACCCTTTCTTCTCTTCCTCCAATTCCCGCCTCACCAGTTCTAACTCCATCCCTCTTACGACCCTGACATGGGGAAAGGTTTCCTTTAATACTGTACTTATCTTCTCATTGAGCGTCTGATACCTTTTCTCCTTCAAATGTAAGTCCATAAGAAGACCGAATATGCCGAGGCAAACTATTCCCCCGGCCAGGATAGCTGGTAGAATCAGGTGCCTTCTCATCCTTGCCCAGTCAAGCCTTAAACTGAATTCCTCCTTCCTGAAATTGAAGTTGAGTTTCCCCCGACCCAGCCCCCCCAAAGCCAATCCCATTCCCACACAGATGAGGGAAAGCGATGTAGGATTCAAACGGTGTTCAACTCCCTTAGCCAGATGATAGAGCGATACCCCAACGCCCAATTCATCAGAGAGGTGTTCGGTTAGACCGGGAAGCTGACTGGCGCCTCCGGTAAGTACTATCTCTTCAACCTCTTTCCCTGAACGCGCCTGGAAGGAGATGAAGGTGCGCTCCATCTCCTTGAGAAGGGGTTCTAAGGCTCGCTTAATGACCGCTCCTGGCTGGCTCTCGCCTGAAGCAGTTAGCCCTCTCTCTTTCTTCAACTCCTCCGCTTCTTCAAAAGATATTCCTTGCTCCTCAGCCAGGATGCGGGTGAGATTTCGGCCACCCTGAGCAATAGCCCGCGTAAATGAAAGAGCTCCATCAGATACCACAACTACACTCGTCTTCTCCGCTCCCATATCAATGATGGCTGTTGCCCCGGTCTCCTCCTGCGCTGCACCAAGGCAGTAAGTATTAAAGATAGCCGAGACATCCAGGGCGGTAACCACTGGTTCTACTGCGGCCAGATGCAGAACCTCTAAATGCTCCCTGACCCTGCGCTTATCAACCGCTACCATAAGAACTTCAGTTTCCTTCCCTTTACTTTCATCGGTTATATGAAAGTCAATGATTGCCTCCTCCACCGGAAAGGGAAGATAGGATTCAGCTTCAAATTTTATCGTCTTTTCTATCTTCTCCGCCTCCTTGAAAGGAAAAGTGATATTCCTAACCACTACCGAACTTAAAGGGAGGGCAGAAATAATCCTCTCTTCCTTGATCTTCTTTTCCTCAAAAAGCTCCCTGATCGTCCGGGAGATAGCTTCTTTCTCTTCTTCTCCTTCCCTCTTCTCTATCTCCTTGCAGGAGAAATCAATCAGGCGCAGCCCTCCCCGGCTTGAAGTGAGTTCCACCAGCTTAACCGTAGCTGTGCCTATATCCAGCCCGATAGCCCTTCTCTCCAGGATAGCCACAAGTTTACCTCGCCCTCCAGTAGACTATCTCAAGACCCTCGGCTTTCTTCTGAACTACCGCCTTTATCAACTTACTTGCCTCCCTTACCCTGCCCTCCGCTTCCACTGAGAAGAACTGGCTTTCACCGGTAGTAATCAGTCCCTCCACTCTCTTAAATATCTCCTCGGTCATTCCGTCCACACTTTTAATATCTTCCGTCTCCTCAAATTCCCCTTCCTCGCGACGGTCAATGATGCCCTGAGCTAAGGTCTCATCGATCTCTATATCCAGGCTCTGGAGCACCGCTAAACTGGCCGTATTGATATTTATCTTCCCATCACCATATACCGTGACATGCTTACTCAAGCCCTCCGTAGCTTCCCTGTCCTCCTCAGCCTCCCGTCCATAGAGGACTTCTTCATTGATTCCCCTTACCAGAAGTAGTTCCCGAAGGGTGTCGAAGGGAGCATTCTTCACCTGATAAGGATGTTCTAAATTCTCATAGTACTCACGCTCCGCCCCTTTATTCTCCCCGGTTAAAACGAAGTCCAAAACCTCAACTTCATCGTCGGCATCGACCCAGTCAATTATGGCGGCAACTATCCCATAGCTAAAAAGTGGGCGCTCATACTGCTCATTCAGTATGTCACAGAGCTCAAGCATCGCCTCCACCCTTTTCCGATCAAGCTTACCATCTTTTTTAAGATGATTCACGTTTATCTTGCCCCCCTCATCACTGACCTGGAAAACCACCTCACCTTCCCCTAAGGGCACAGTTATAGCGGAGATTGCCAAATCCTTTATCTTTTCTTCATATTTGGGGTCATCCTTCTTCTCTATTAAGAAAAGGGCAAGGTTTATCCCCGATCTGGCAAGATAATGGGCCTTGAGGCCATCGGCATAATTTTTAGCCATACTGGCCTCCACCCGCATCAGGTAGTTGAACTCAAGAACGAGAACGCTCAAGAGAGCAATCACTACAAGCGTGAGAATTAAAGCTATCCCTTCTTGTCCCACTTCTTCCCTAAAGGAATATTTATAAGAGTGGAGAAGGAAGTTTCTGTGCCAGCAAAGGTGATAGTTACCTTCACTGCCATTGGCAGCCTTCCTTCTTCCTCCCAGAGCCACTCCTCCTGCCAGTCCTCTTCCCCATAATAACTGAAATTGAGAGATTCAATGTCATCAATGAGAATCAGCGTCTCTCCTCCCTCACGAATATCATCATCCACCGGCCACTGCTCTCTTCTCATCAATGAGTTTCTGTCCGGTTCAGGTCCTAAATAATAGCTGATTTCCCGGATGTCAGTCGGCTCCAGACCGGGCACCAGTCTCCCTGAGGCAGAGCTGAAATGGAGTTCGTCCTGCGCCCCTTCAAATCTAAGTTTCTCATTATTATCTGAGACAAAGGCTGAACTTATCTCCCGGGAAATTATTTCCAGAATTAGCCTTGCTTCCCGGTAAAGACCTACTCGCTCCCGACAATCACTCATCGTGCCTACGGATGAAGCATAGGAACCATAGATAATGCCAAGGATGGTGGCTACAATGGCCAGGGTAATCAGGAGTTCGAGCAGGGTAAATCCCTTCATCCGCCCCCCCTGAATAGGTAACTGACTACCTCTAACTCCAGTTCGTCTCTCCCATCAAACCAGGAAATAATAACAGTTACCTTTCTTAATTCTTCCACTTCTTCCTCAAAGACCTCAGCATTGCTAACTACACTGCGCCACCGAAAACCGGGATGTTCCTCAAAATCCCCTTCTTCCTCACCCTCTTCTGGAAACCCTTCCATCTTTATCTCTTCCATCCTCTTCTGAGCAAGCAAACTGGCTAACGATGTCCCCTTGACCCGATTAGCTAAATTAACTCCGAGGATGTGGCTATGGAGAATGACTACTAAGGCGCCGGCTATGATGGCTAAGGCAATCATCACCTCTAAGAGCGTGAAACCGGTTTTACTCCTCGTCCCCTTCATGTATCTTCACCTTCCCAGCCAGTCCTTTTATCAGGATGGATATCTCTTCCCCCTTCTCATTCATGAGATGAATGGTAGTCTCCTCCACTAAACCTTGAGGAGAAAACCAGGTTGAGGCTAGCCCTTCGCTTACTCTTCCATTCTCCTGGGTAATTACATTCTGAAATTTAATTCCCGGCAGTAAAGCTCTTCTCCCTCCAAGCTCGTTGCTTGTCTCCAGGAAACCTTCTTCCCCTTCGCCCCTGAAGGGGAGAGCTTTCGCTCCCGAAGGGGAGCACTTTTCGTGTCGTGTCTCAGCCATCCAGTATTCTCCTCTCTCTAAATCATAGTAGAGCCAATGCTCCCTTCCGCTCACAGCCGCCTGGCTCTTTGTCCATCTAATCATCCCGGCCAGGCGCCGGGCAGAACTTCTCAGATAGCTGCCGGAGAAAACTCCTTCTAACCTAGGAAAGGCAAGGCTAACAACTACACCTAATATAACAAGAACGACGACGAGCTCAATCAGGCTGAAGCCCCTATCTCGTCTCAAGTTCCCAGCTTCGGATATCAGCATTCTGTCCCTCTCCGCCTTCCTTACCATCTCTCCCGAATGAGATTATATCGTATTCGGCACTGTGTATTCCAGGCGAGATATAGATATAGGGATTTCCCCATGGGTCAAGAGGGATCCTTTCAAGATACCCCCCCTCTGGCCATCTTTTTGGTATTGGCTCAATGGTAGGCATCTCCACTAAAGCCTCAAGGCCCTGCTCAGTAGTTGGGAAGAATCCATTATCTAATTTAAACATAGATAGTGCTCCCTTGAAGTTGCTAATCTGCACCACGGCCGCTGTTCTTCTCGCCTCTTCTTCCCTACCCAAGAATCTGGGAACGACGATGGTAGCCAGTACTCCCAGGATAATAATAACCACCATCAACTCAATCAGCGTGAACCCAGCCTCTCTTTGCATAGAGACCACCTCCTTTCAACGAATTATCTGATTCATTTCAAAAATTGGGAGAAGCACCGCTAAAACTACAAAGCCAACCACCAGTCCCATTGTCAGAATGATCAGTGGCTCAAGGAGTGAGGTAAGAGCCGTCACCCTGGTCTGGATCTCATCATCATAAGTCTCAGCTACCTTAAGCAGCATTCCCTCTAAATTTCCACTCTCCTCGCCCACCGAGACCATCCGGATAACGATGGGAGGGAAAATCCTGCTCCTTCCTAGAGGATTGGCTATATTCTCTCCCTCTCCAACCTCATCCCTGGCTACCTCAATCGCATGGGAAAATACTGAATTCCCGACCACATCTTTAACGATATTCAGGGAGGATAGGATGGGAGCCTCGCTCCCCACCAGGGTTCCCAGGGTTCGGGAAAACCGGGCTACGGCCATATCCCGAAATAGACTTCCTACCAGCGGCATCCTCAATTTGAGCCGGTCGAAGATGAGACGTCCATAGTCTCTACTCAAAAGCCATTTAACCCCAAGGAAAAGGCCTCCAATGCCAAGAAGCACCGCCCACCAGAAAGATTTCAAGAAATCGCTTGTAGCGATGAGGGCCATAGTGGGAAGCGGTAAAGCGCGCTCCATTTCTGTAAATATCCTGGTAACCATAGGAATGACGAAGCTGAAGAGGAAGAAGAGAACCCCTAACCCAATGATGACCATAAAGAGGGGATAGGAAAGGGCCGCCCTCAGACGACTGCGCAAGCGCACTTCATCTTCTGCATAGTCAGCTAAACGGCGAAGAATTTTCTCCAGGGCGCCGCTTCCCTCCCCGGCCCTGACCATGTTTACATAAAGGCTGGAAAAACTCTTTGGGTATTTAGAAAGGGCATCGGAAAGGGAACTTCCCTCCCTCACCCTCTCCCGCACCTCAGCCACTACCTTTTTCAAGGTCTTATCTTCTATCTGCTCCACCAGGCTGGTGAGGCTATCAACCAGGGGAAGACCGGCCTCAAGCAGGGTAGCTAACTGTCGGGTGAATACGGCAATCTCCCGCTTGCTTATCCTCTGCCAGATTCTACTTAAATCAACTTCCCGGGAAACTGCCGAAGCCGCTCCCTCCTGCCAGAGCTCTGTCGGATAGGTTCCCCGCCGCCGCAGCCGGGAACGGGCCTCCCGGGGGTCATCAGCATCAATCACCCCCTGAACTAACTCACCTGAACTATCTAATGCTTTATACTCAAAGATTGGCATCTTTAGCCTCTCCAACCATAACCAATTATACACCACCTAACCAAAAATTACAAGCATTTTTTGGGATTTTTTTTGGGATTGTTTTTTTTGGATTTTTTTGGGAGATGCCCCTATTGATTGATGTGGAAGGTTTAGGGGGAGGCAAACCTTATTATCCGAAAGACGGTAGAATGGTTTGATAAAGGACCTAAATAGCGAACATGGGAAAAAGGTGTCTATTGTCCCTGTTTTCTTCTTTTTCTGCCTTCACGCACTAATTCTTCCCTGATCTCCTGACAATCTCTGAAACTTTCAGCCTCTCTTTTAGCTCTGTCCATTAGAGCAAACTAATTTCCTCTTTTCTCTTCCTCTCCCCCGACTACAAACCCTGCCATTCTCACCAGCGGCCAGAGGGCTATGCGCACCACTCTCCTTGCCCATTCTCTTTCTGAGATAAACTCTGCCAGAGCAGGGCTATGACGCTCATAGAAGGTAACAAATCTTTGCCCTAACTCGTTGGTCAGAAGATACCTATCTCTGAACCGGGAAAGCACCTCTACCTCTTCAGCCAGTGGTGTGCCATAAGCAGCGGTAGCAATGAGGCAATCGGCAGGGTC
>JAJOKU010000077.1:4487-8526 GCA_021129695.1 candidate division NPL-UPA2 bacterium | reverse complement strand
CTCCAGTACCAATGACACCTCTATTAAGATTGCTACCAATGATGAAAGTAACAACTTCACCAATAGGGCCATCTGCAATGGGGTTGAACCTGACAGTAATCGGGGCGCTTGCGCCTGCTCCCAGGTTGAAGGCACTCTCCCCGACGATGCTGAAAGATCCACTTACAGTAGCTCTACCCGTTAAGGTGCCGCCACCGGTATTGGTTACGGTAAAGGTAAAGTCCTTGAATTGCCCTACGGTGACCTCTTCAAAGTCGAAGAAGGCCGGGGTTACAGAGAGGGCAGGTAAGCCAGCTGCCATACCTGTACCGGAGACACCTCCGTCAAAATTGCCACCGTTACTGGTGAAGGAAACAGTGTCAGTGACAGTGCCAGTGTCAACGGGGCTGAATCTGACGGTAATCTGAGCGTCTTCGCCTGCCTCCAAGCTGAAGGCACTCTCCCCGTAGATGCTGAAAGGCGCCGCTACAGAAGCATTGCCCGTTAAGGTGCCGCCACCGGTATTGGTTACGGTAAAGGTAAAGACACGGGATTCTCCTACAGTGACACCGCCAAAGTCTAAGGACGCAGGAGGGTCTACAGAGAGGGCAGGTTCGCCAATTACCACACCTGTACCTGAGACATCTCCGGTAGGATTACCACCGTTACTGGTGAAGGCAACAGTGTCACGGACAAAGCCAACTGCGATGGGGCTGAACTTGACGAGGACCAAAGTGCTTGCGCCTTCCTCCAAGCTGAAGTCACTTCCCCAGACAATGCTGAAAGGTGCCGCTACATCAGCCTCACCCTCTAAGGTGCCAGTACCGTCATTGGTTACGGTAAAGGCCAGGTAAAGGGAACTTCCTGCGATGACATTACCAAAGTCTAAGGATGCCGGGGTTACCGAGAGGAGAGGTTGAACTCCCACACCGGAGACACCTCCGTCAAAATTGCCACCGTTACTGGTGAAGGAAACAGTGTCAGTGACAGTGCCAGTGTCAACGGGGCTGAATCTGACGGTAATCTGAGCGTCTTCGCCTGCCTCCAAGCTGAAGGCACTCTCCCCGTAGATGCTGAAAGGCGCCGCTACAGAAGCATTGCCCGTTAAGGTGCCAGTGCCATCATTGGTTACGGTAAAGTCTAAGTCACTGGACCCGTTGACGATGACCTCGCCAAAGTCTAACGAGGTAGGAGTTACCTCCAGAATTGGCTCTTCGGGCACCTCCACTATGAGGGCAATGTCTACATTACTAACATTCCCTCCCGAGACGGTAACAGGATTGTGGGCATGCAGTCCTTTAGGTTCACCCGGACTCGGCTCTCCATCCCCATCCACATCCATAAATGCCCCCACATGATAGGCACCATCGGGTAAATCTGGAATGGTATAGGAACCCGGAGAAGGAATTGTGATGAAATTTACTGGCTCTCCAACAAAATCAGGGTTATCAAAAGCAGCTACATAGACCGTCCCTGTTAAATCTCCTGGATAACTGACGGTACCAGATATTGACCAAAGGGGAACCTCTTTTATAGCTTTAATCAAGTATCTTTTAGTTAAGGGGTCTGCGGCAGGGTTAGAGACTTCTATCTGAGAGGGGCCCTCTCTTAGATTATGCTCATCTCCCACTCCCATCCAGTTAGCGTCTGCTTCTTGTCCGGTAGTGATGTAACCTGGGGGAAGGGTAGCCGGGTCCCAACTCACGGCCATAGTGCTTCCTCCCGGGATAACCATAACCAGTTTCCATATAGCCTCATCAGAAATACCCCGATAATCTTTTTGAAGTCGTTGAAACCCCGGGTCTCCCTGAGGATAGTAGAAATAGACATCGTGAACCTGGCCGGGAGGCAAAGGAGGAAGGGGAAGGTCTATTCCTCCATCAATACCATCCGTTGCTCCCTCTTTCATCCCCCATTCTAAGGTCTCCACCACATTGCCATCCAGGGTAGTCTCAAGGGGTACGGACCAGTCTCCCTGGGCTGGGGGAGAAAAGAGAGTCATCGCCATCATTAAAAATAAACCTGTTAAACCAATTACCTTGCCTTTCATTGGACATCCCTCCTTATTTTGGAAAATCCCTCTTTCACCATATCTTACCTTCCTGGGTAGCAGCTACCCAGTATCCTTTTCCTTCTTCACAACTCTCCGGAGTTAGGTAGCGGGAGTGGGGAGGCCAATCCCAGCCAAATACCGCTATTACAAAAGGATATCTTCCCATAGGACTAGGCTGATTACCCACCGGTCCTACTAAATTCCATCCCGGAAGTAAGGGGACGGAGGTAGTCTCTGGGGCCACCCCCTCTATCTCCACACTCACCCTCTCACTCACCGCTACCCAGTATCCTTCTTTGGCTTTTATCTGGGTGGGGGAAAGGTAGCGCTGGGCCTCTCTATCCCATCTCCATATAGCGATGAGCCTATCCCCAAATAACTGTTGAGGGTTGGTAATTAGCGGATTTAAGGGTAGGCTTATTAAATTCCACCCGGCCTCCAGGGGGAGCGTGAAGAGGGAGGTAGGGGAGGCCCGGAAGAGATATCTTCTGGTGAGAAGATTTCCGGTCTCATTAACGGGTATATCTATCCACGCTGTCTCCCTCAGGTTGTAAGTATTGCTCACTCCCTCCCAGTTAGCATCCGCTTCCTGCCAGGTGAGAGGGACACCTTGAGGTAACCGGTGAGGATTCCAGGTTATTAGTCCCCCCTTTCCCGGGGGTACCTTCACCACCAGCCTCCAGGTGGTTAAAACTGTAGTCAGTTCGCGTTTATCTTTGAGTAATCGGGCGTAAATTCCTCCTTCTCCACTTATGGAGGAGAAGTAGGCGTCTCTTCCATCGGGAGCGGGGGGAGGAGCAGGCTCGTCTATTCCCGGGTCAAAATTGTCGGTCGCTCCTTCCTGCATGCCGTAGATGAGGGTGGTATAGGGAGCGTCATCAAACTCAATCTCCAGAGGGACAGACCAGCCGGTGGGAGTGCTGTTCTTATCAGTGGGGTTACTTCCTCCCCGATATTCCTGGAGATTGGTGTATCCGTCATTATCCGGGTCATCATCGGGTCCATAGTTTAGATGACCAAAGTGTTCAAGTTCCCAGGCATCAGGCAAACCATCGCCGTCAGTGTCATCAAGGGGAACTCCCATACCGGAGATATCTCTCGTAAGATTGCCGCCGTTACTGGTGAAGGTAACAGTTTCGCTGGCCGGGCCAGTAGCGGTGGGGCTGAACCTGACCGTAACCGTGGCGTTTTGACCGGCTGGTATATTGAAGGGACTTCCTGAGATGATGCGGAAAGGTCCCGCCGGTAGAGTAGCTTCACCCCTTAAGGTACCGCCACCGGTATTGGTTACGGTAAAATCTAAGTCTCGGGATTTTCCTACAAGGACATTGCCGAAGTCTAATAAGTCGGGGGTTACGGAGAGGACCGGTGCTATTTCTAATATGATATTGGCTGTGGCTGTGCCGGTGTTTTGAGCCGCATCAGTGGCGGTAGCAGTGATGTTGTTATTGCCTTCCACCAAGTTGATTGTAGCTGACCAGGTGCCGGCGGTAGTGTCTTGCGTAAAGCCAGTAAAGGTAACGCCAGTAGTGGTAGATGTTAGAGCTACTGTGGCTCCAGCTTCCATTGTTCCTGAGATTGCTTGAGTAGTTATGTTAGTGGGAGTGGTTACCGGGTCTATGGTTATTGTTGGTGCGGTTGTATCTAAGACAATTGTGGTTGTGGCTGTGCCAATGTTTCCAGCTGCATCTGTAGCCGTAGCAGTGATATTATTTGAGCCTTCTACTAAGTTAGCTACAACTGACCAGGTAGTGGCAGTGGGAGTAGTAACTGCGCCAAAAGTGGTACCAGTGGTAGTAGATGATAAGGTTACTGTTGCCCCACTCTCCATTGTACCGGTTATGGTTTGAGTGGTAACATTGGTGGGAGTGGTTACCGGGTCTATGGTTATTGAAGGAGGGGTTACAGTTGTGAAATGTAAGGTGTTTCCTATCCCCCAGCCGGCACTATTCCGAGCCGAGGCTCGGAAATTGTAAGTTGTCCCGGGTGTTAAACCGGTAAGATTGA
>JAJOKU010000077.1:0-4387 GCA_021129695.1 candidate division NPL-UPA2 bacterium | reverse complement strand
CAAACTTTCTTTCAAGAATAGGGGCGCCACCGTCACTGGTGATTCTGGCATTGAGTGTGGCTGACGTTGCCGTTATGGATCTCGCCGGTCTTGTCTCAACAGTAGGAACAACAACTGTAGGGATAACAGTTACGGTAACTTCCACTATATCTGGAGAGCCGGTTGCTGGAGAAGCGCCCCTAAAGGTTATCTTTCCTCTGTGAGTTCCAACGGCTAAACCTATTGCATTTGCCTCTACAGTTACAGGAGTTTTTCCTGTTGTAATGTTGCCACTGCTTGGAGATATCCGTATCCAGCCTTTATCATCTGTTGCCGACCACCTTAAAGTGCCTCCCCCGGGATTGGTAACATTTACTGTGCCTATAGTGGTCCAGCCAGTGTCTTGCACCAATCTACCGCTTACTGCTGTGGGTGTTACATGAAGTCGGGGAGGAAGAACAGCCGCCAGCAGACGAAGCCTACTCGGCGTGGAACTGCCAATGTTGTTGTCCTCCTTAGCTTCGGCGATTACTTGACGATTATCAACCCATACAGTTACATAGTAATCTCTGATGGGAATTCCTGAAGGAATGGTAACCGTCCTGGTAATTGGCCTGGATGCCCCGCCAGCTAAGGAAGCAGTGCTAAATTCACCTAAGTTGTGGGTTGCTCCCCATGGGGTAGTAGCCAGCGATACTTGATAATGAAATGGGCCTGACGGAGAATCTCCCTGGTTCTTCACACTGAAGGTAACCTCAATTGCCTCTCCATGCCTTGCCGTGGAAGGAGAGAAGCTGACTGAGGGTACGGTGAGGTCGGCAAGTGGAGCGGGTTTAGTGGTAAATGTCGTTGCCCATGAAGGTTGCGACGGGGTTTCATGATTGTCAGCATATCTGACATACCATCTGTAGGTTGTATTGTGCTCAAGTTTCCCTGAGGGCACAGTGATGCTGGTTAAATTAGCGGTGCGCCAGCCACTATCCCATACTAAGGCGTTATTATCGGCTCTTCTTACAATCCACTGAGACGCAAGATGAGTATCTCCCCAGTCCGGGTCACTGAAGGCGGAAGCACGCAGGGTCGGAGTCAGGGATACATTTCTAGCCCCATGTGCAGGAGAGATGTTAGTGGGTCTACGAGGAGGGCGACTAAACTCAATCCAGATGGGATTGGTGAAGACAACCACTTTATTGTTCGCTGTATCCCACCCTTCCAGTCTGATGCAGATGGTGTTGTTGGTGATGGGGATTCTAAGCCGAAAAACTGATGGTAGTCCTGCAGTACCCCGGTCCCAGATGACAGTAGAACCAGTATTTGAAATTTCTATAACTGCTATATGGTTAAACAGCTTATTGTAGTCTTCCCACTTAACAAAACGCAGCCATACTTCCGTAGTGTCAAAAGGAACAGTAAGCGTTCCTCCCAACCCTACTGTCTCTTCTCCTGGTTTGTCTGTTTTCCCCATTTGGAAGTCAAGAAATGGTCCCAGGCCAAAGACCACCTGTCCCGCCCGCAAAGCATTTAGTACTTTATCTGGCGCTGGAGCTATATCTGGAGATATTCCTGTTCTGACAAAGTTGAAAACATCTCCGATACTCCCCAGATGATGGGCATCGCTATTGCCAATTCCGAATACTTTTCTGCCCTCTTTACCCTCCCGTCGCAATAAGTAATCCCATTTTCCAACGGCAACCATATCACCCGCGAGACAGCCTGCATTCCAGACCTCAAGACCTGTATAGCCTGTAAATGGAGGCCTGCGAGTGCCTAAATCATCCCAATCCTTACCCCAACCTCCAAGAGGATGAGCAATGTAGCCGAAGCCTCCGAGGCGGCTAACATGCTCAATCGTATTTTGACCGTCTCTCTCCCTTAACCCCCTGAAGGATTTCAAGCCATAGGCTAAATAGTGTCCCTCATCCCGGCCAAATTCAACTCCGGGGATGACAGTAATTCCATAGGTAATTCTATGCTCCCGATACATAGATGCCCTCTCAATGTCTCTGAGATACCCGGCCCAGGTGCCTTCATTCAATCCTGGCCAATATCTACTATAATAATGGGGAGGTATTCCTACTTTTGTTTCCTCTGGTTTCGGCCTCTCAATCTCTACATATCTGATATAGGTTATGTTCCTCCAGCCAGTCTCTATCCTTACACCCACTTTTTCTCCCCGTATATACTGTCCAGAAATTCTAAACTTCTTCCAATTCTCATGAGTCTCCGGCTTAAGTCTTATTACCGTTCCCGTCGCATCTCTTATTTTATCCCAACTGTCTCCATCCCATAAAGATATTACTGCTCCTCTTCCCCCAGTTGCTGTAATTTCAGACTCATAGACGATTGTTAAATAAAAATAGTCGGAGAAAGGAAAGCTGAGCCCGTAGTCCACCCCGGCCGGGTTTTCCAGCCTAACCCAGCCTGTTCCGTCTAAGAGCTTTTTCCTCCTTTTGTTAGGGGTAACACCTCCCCACGAGTTATAGTACCCGGTCCCATATTTTGTATATCTCCGGGCTATATCATCATCGTGGTCAGTAATGGCAATGGCATCCAGACCAGCTGCGAGCGCGGGAGTTGTCGCATCCCATATTGAATAAGGAGCGTCACGGGGGAGAGGGCCATGGCTCCCAGCATCAGAAAATACGCTATGAATGTGAAAATCTCCCCGGGACCAGCCCTCACGGTCGGGCAAAGGAGGAGTCCGGGTATAGGTAAAAGTCCTCTCCACGGTGAGAGGTCTTCCGTTATGGGCAAAGGAGGCCTGGATGGTGATAGTTGCTTCATCTCCCACTTCTTTTAGGTAAGGGGTGGGGTCAAAGGTAGCCTGGGTGTGGCTGGATTCGGCCCCTATCTGGGAGAAGAGCTGGGCTCTTTCTTCCTGAATCTTTGAGAGGGTTTCCTTCTGCTGAAGGGTTATTCTCCCTTCAAGAGCAGCGCGTCTCTCAAGAAGTCTTATCTCTTCCCTCAAGGCCCCGAGACGGGCAAAGCTTCTTCCCATAGGCTTAAGACTTCTTTCAAAAGCAAAGGAACGGATGGGAGTTCTCCAGGGACCCAGGAGTTTTACTTCTCTTAAAAGGAGTTCATCTCTCTCGGTAGCATTGGCGATAGATATTGCCAGGGGCAGGTCCGGTATAGGGCGTCTTACATTGAGGAGGGTATCTATATCAATATAGACACCATCTTTTATGACTATTCTTTTCTCTTCCTCCTGAAGAAGCTCTTTTAAGCCTCTTGTGAAGCGGCGAAGCTCTTTTTCTTCTCTCTGCTCTTGTGTTAATGGTTCTATGGCCTGAAGCTCTATAAAGGGTATCTCTTCCTCTGCATATATCGGGTTGAAAGTAGTTAAAGACAGGCCAAAGAGCACCAATAAAGACAGCAATCCAAAAATCTTTCCCTTTTTCTTCATTTTTTACTCTCTCCTAATTTGTCATTACCTTCCTCTAAGGGCGAGGCAAAGGTGCCCCAAGTGTAAAAACAAAGTCCTTTTCTACTCTTTTTGGTATAATAAAGAAGCGGGTGAAAGTCATCTCAACTGTTATCCTGGCCTCATCTCCCACTTCTTGCAAATAAGGAGTGAGGTCAAGACTACCGCTGATACCATGCGTGGGCACTTCTCTTAACGGCCCGGGCCTTTCAAAATAGAGTATCCGGGTAGCTTCCTTAATGATTTCTTCTCTCCTTTTCCTTTTTTCAGCAGTCATTTCTTGTTCAAGAAGCAACCACCCTTCAGCAAGGAGTTCTGTGAGCTTTTCTCTTCGGGTAATCAGGTAATCAATCTCTTTCCTCATAGAGGGAAGGTAAGTATAACGAGTAAATGATTGGAGTGTTTTTCCATCAGGACCGAGTATCCTTACTTGTCGCAGTCGCAACTGTCTATAGCCGGCCGCATTACCAATAACCAGTCCAAAGGGAAGGTCGGGGACGACCCGTCTTATTCTGAAGAGACTATCCATATTAACATAGATTCCTCTTTCCAGAGGAATTTCTTCTTGCAAATATTCTTCCAGTCCTCTTACAAAACGACGAAACTCTCTTAGCTCTCTTTCTTCTGGTGTTAATGGTTCCAGAGGTCCAAGTTCTATTACCGGAATATCTTGCTCTTCTTCCTCCAGCTCTTCTACTATTATCTCTTCCACTTGTAGTTCTGGTTGAGCCTCTTGATTATAACTGTGGGTACCCACCCCTCTTCCCCAGAGAAGGCTCGATGTTACCCCGGCGAGGAACACAGGAACCCATCGACCCTTTCTATGACCCCGGAGATTAGCTCCAACCTTCATTTTTCTACTTCCTTATTCTAGCAAAGATAAGACATAAAAAAGGGACAGGCTATTTTTTTCCCCTGGTAAGTGGATCCACCAAAAAAGTAGCCTGCCCCTTTTTTCTCTAAGAAAGAGTTCATCCCAGAATT
>JAJOKU010000094.1 GCA_021129695.1 candidate division NPL-UPA2 bacterium | reverse complement strand
CTCTATACTTTACTATACTTCAAGAAAACCCTCGGAGGCACGCTCCCAATAAGGACTATGTCTTTTACAAGTTCTATATCTCGCGTGGAGCGTGCCGAGAATGAGCGAAGGGCTATGCCGAAACTTTCTACTACTCATTTTCTTCTGGCCACATCCGATGAAACATGAACCATTGTTCCGGATATAGGGCAATATACTTCTCCAATACCTCAGCTACCTTTCGGCTGACTGTCTCTAAATCGGATTCTTTGTCCCCTGTCCTCTCAGCCACAAATGGTTTCTCGAAGAAGAGCTTAAATCGATTATCCCGCTGACGGACGGTAAAGCCAGGAAGAATAGAGCACCCTGTCTTTAGAGCCAGGGTAGCCGGACCCCTGGGCATAGTAGTTAATTTTCCAAAGAAAGGAACCTCAATTCCCTGACTGCTGATATCCCAATCTCCCAAAAGAGCTACCATCTCTCCTCGACGAAGCGCTTGATAGCATCTCCTGGCCGCTGCCCCTAAGGGAATAACCTTCACCCCTTTCCTCGTCCTCTGCTTAACGAAGAGGCGGTTAACCGGCGCCTGAGCATGAGGCAAAGCAACTGCATTTACCGGATAACCTAACAGAGCCAAGGCAGCTCCTCCCAACTCCCAGTTTCCAAGGTGAGCCGTTAGACCAATAACTCCCCGGCCACTAAAAAAGGCCTCCTCGAGATTTTCCATCCCCTCTACGGTGATAAATTTCTCCAGATTCTTCTTGCTTATTCGGCGGAAACGAGAGAAGTCAACTACATACTTACCAAAGTTCTGGAGGGTTTTTCGTGCTTTACGTTCAATCTCCTTCTGGTCAATCTCCTCACCCAGAACCTGTCTCAGGTTATCCTCAATTATTCTGCCGCTCTTCCCACCTAACAGATAATGGACATCGGCTATTCTCTCCCCCAGCCAGTAAGCAAACCTTATTGGCACCCAGAAGGCAGTGAAGTGAATGAGCTGGTAAAGGAAATATTTTAGCATCCCGACCCATTAAGAGCTAATCTGACAATCTCAAAGGAGGCATCCGGTCTTGCCCAGTCCCTGGCTTTTGAGCGAAGCCAGGCGAGCTTGGCTGAATCTCTGAGGAGATCGCTGACAATCTGAGCAGCCTCAACAGCATCATCAGCCCTCTGGGCTATCCCTCTTCCAGTTAAGAAGTGGCCATTACGCTCCTCCTGACCGGGAAGAGGGCAAAGGATAACCATAGCCAGTCCCTTGGCCAGCGCCTCAGCCGTAGTCATACCACCGGGCTTGGTAATGATTATGTCAGAGGCTTCCATCAGCTCGTCAACATTTCCAGCATAACCGAAAACATGGATGGGTTTCTTCATCCTCACCTTCTCTTTTCTCAATCTCTTCTCTAATGCCTTATTCATCCCACTGACAACCACCATCTGGAAGCGACAGTCCAGTTCATCAAGGCAACGAATGGTTTCCCTTAGGGGACCAAATCCCTGCCCCCCTCCCATGATAAGTATGGTCGGTAGGCATGGACTTAAGTTCAGCTTTTCCCTGAGCTCATTCCTATCCTGCTCCTGTCTGAATTTGGGATGGATGGGAATGCCGGTGACCCGTATCCTTCGCTCCTCTATTCCCCTCTCCACCAGATCTTCCCTGGACACTTCGCTGGGAACGGCATAGAGATTGACTCCCTCATACAGCCAATAGGCGTGGGCCATATAGTCAGTGACTACGCCTATCAGGGGAATGTTAACTCGCCTTCGCTCCTTATAGGTGGCCATTACTCCACAGGGAAAGGCCTGGGTACAGACAATGGTATCCGGAGAGAAGGAATCTATCAGCCTTTCCATCCTGACCGAACTCAGTCTATTAATAACTCTGGTTGTCCCATTCGTTCCCCTGACAACTTTGGGATTGTCATATAAGTAATCCCATATTCTCGGAGTTCTTCTAAGCATAGACAGGTAAACATTGCTTACTACCCTATCAAGCCGTGGATTGATATAGTCTAAGGAGTTGACTATAAGCGTCTCCACCTGAGGATCCAGATCTTTCAGCGCTTTCTCTATAGCTATACTGGCAAGTTGGTGACCCGAGTTCTCAAACATATATAGGAGAAGCACTCTCCGAATACTCATCATCAATGCCTATCCCCTCTCAAACTCTCCCTGGGGTCAGCCAATAAATCGGGGCGAGCGGATTTGAACCGCTGACCCCTTGACCCCCAGTCAAGTGCGCTAAACCAGACTGCGCCACGCCCCGACATTATTTTGATACTATTTTTAAGACTGACTGCAAGTCCTTTCCAATCTGTCTCAGGGTTGATATTAACTCTCCCTCCTTTGACCTCTCCGTTCCCTTTTCCTTCATCTTCTTCCTCGCTCCAGCGATGTTATATCGCTGATTATATAACAAATCTTTGATGTGCAGGATGGTCTCAATATCTTTCTTGCGGTAACTGCGCCGACCAGCCTTGTCCTTCTCAGGCTTTAAGCAACTGAACTCAGATTCCCAGTATCGCAGCACATGCGGTCTTAGGCCAGCGATCTGACTAACTTCAGCAATGGAAAAGTATAACTTGTCTGGTATCTGGGGAGACATCAGGTGAATTATAACATTTCCTGGTAACGATGGCAAGAATTTTTTGTTAGATTTTTTTGACAATTTAAAGGCTATGTGTTATTTTAAAGGTTAGGAAAGTATAAGCGACGAATTTTCTTGATTGGTGGGAGGAGGTGAAGAGGATGGCCGCGAAAAAGAAGGCTAAGAAGAAAGCGACTAAGAAAAAGGCTAAGAAGAGAGGCTGCTGCCAGTAATGGATGCTTCCCCCGTCAAGACCCGTTAGAAGTAAATTTCTAAACGGGGCGAGTAGCTGGCGGGGGTCGGACTATTTTTCTGATTTTATCGTTTGGAGGAAACAGCTTGAAGGATGAAATATTAAAGGAGCCGATTAAGCCCATTGACCCAGAGAAGGTAAAATCGGTGGAAGATATTCTAAATAATTACCGGGACCTGGGATTCCAGGCCAGGAGCTTAGCTCAGGCAGCCATCATCTGGCGAAAGATGTTAGAGGAGGAGACTACCATCTTCCTGGGACTGGCTGGAGCTATGGTTCCGGCCGGTCTTCGTCTGGTAATCCAGAAATTGATTAGGGCAAGGGCCATAGACTGCCTGGTTTCCACCGGGGCTAATCTTTTCCATGATGCCCATGAAACATTAGGTAGGTTCCATTATAAGGGAGAACATCGGGCTGATGACCTTCTCCTTTGGAAAGAAGGGATAGATAGAATATACGATGTCCTCGCCTCGGAAGAGGAGTTCTGCAGGACCGATGATTATGTTGAGAACTTCTCCATGGAACTTGACCAGGGAAGAGCTTATAACACCAGACAATTTCTCGATCTCTTAGGAAAGAAACTTCTTAATGAAGGTAAGGGGGAAGGAATCCTGACCGAAAGCTATAAAGGGAAAGTTCCCATCTACTGTCCGGCCATTTCCGATTCTTGCCTGGGATTGGCCCTGGCCACAGCTAAAATTAAAAAAGGAAGTAAGCTTCAATTTGATATCTTAGAAGATATACTGGAGATAACTGATATAGTCCATCGAGCCAAGGCTACTGGTGTCATCTATATCGGCGGGGGCACTCCTAAAAACTTCATCCAGCAGGCAACTGTCATGTCTGAGTTCCTCTATAAGGAGAATAGCGGACATGAATATGCCATTCAGATCATCACCGATTCTCCTCAGTGGGGAGGCTTAAGTGGCTGCACCTTCAAAGAGGCTCAGAGCTGGGGTAAGGTGAAGGAGGAGGCAAAGATGGTCACCGTCTATTCAGATGCCACCATTGCTTTTCCTATTTTGAGTGCAGGTATCCTTGGAGATAAAAGGCTTTTGAAAGAGAGAGTAAAACCCCAATTTGATTACTTAAAGATGTAACTTTAGCCCGCTTTATTCATACCTTTCTTAAAATGGGAACAGCCCCGAGGAATTCGGAGAATTCCCGGGATAAAGTCCCTGGAATCGCTCTGCGATTCCTAGGGAGGCGGGCTACCCCGCAGGCTTTAATTAAAACGCTAAGCGTTTTAATTATGCGGCCCTTCGGGTGGATTACTTTAAGTAATCCAGGTTATAGTTCCGGCTTGGCCTCTCTGAGCATCAGGTCGGCCACCGCCCGATAAGGGTCTTTCCCCTGGAAGAGAACTTGATGAATTTGCTCTGTTATGGGCATCTCCACTCCATATTTGCGGGCTAAGCCACGAGCCGACTTAGTGGTGGGCACCCCTTCAACCACCATGCCAATTCGCTTTAGAGCCTGCTTTAGGGTTTTGCCCTGACCAATAGCTTCTCCTAAATTCCGATTGCGGCTGTGGCGGCTAATACAGGTAGTGATTAGGTCTCCCATCCCTGAAAGCCCGGCGAAGGTTTCCCGTCTGGCTCCCATAACTATGCCCAGGCGGGTGATCTCGGCCAGTCCTCTGGTGAGGAGGGCGGCCTTGGTATTATCTCCAAAACCCAGACCATCCGAGATTCCAGCAGCAATGGCAATTGGGTTCTTCAAAGCGCCACCAAGTTCCACTCCAATAATGTCTGGATTAGTATAAACTCGAAGGGTTTCAGTCATAAAGAGTTGCTGAATTCTCCTGGCTGCCTTTCCATCCTGAGAGGCAGCCACTATGGTGGTTGGGATACGGCGGCAGACCTCCTCGGCGTGGCTTGGACCGGAGAGGACCGCTACTGACCTTCTTCCCAGGACATCAATGATAACTTCTGATATTCTCATTAAGGTCTTATTCTCAATTCCCTTGCTGGCACTAACTATGATTTGATCTCGAGCAAAGTTTTTTAATTTCCGGATGACCTTCCGGACCACTTGAGAAGGAAGGGCAATGAAGATGATCTGAGCTCCATCAGTGGCTTCATCCAAACAAGGGGTAATCTCAATTCGGGAAGGGATGCGCACCTTCGGAATCTTAAGACAGCGTCTTCTCTTCTTGAGGAGCTTGACCTGAGATTCCAGGTCCCAGAGCCTAACCAAGATGCCCTTCTTATTTAGGTGCCAGGCCAGGGTGCATCCCCAGCTCCCTGCTCCTAAGATAGCAATCCGTTCAGACAATTTTCTTCCCCCGCCCAACTTTGCTCTCCTCGCCCTTAATCAATCTTTTAATATTTGCTTGATGCCTGATTACAACCAACAAAGAGATGAGAAGACCAAAGAGGGTAATAGTTATCTCTTTCTCTGTCCACCAGATGAAAACGGGAAGGCTAATAGCGGCTAAAATTGAGCCCAGAGAAACGTAACGGCTGATGGGTACTACAATTAACCAGAGCAGAGCAGAAAATAGGACAGCATACGGAGCCAATCCTAAAAAGACACCGCTGCTGGTAGCCACTCCCTTACCACCTTTGAATTTCAAGAAGACCGTCCAGTTATGTCCAGCGATGACCGCTAAGCCAATGAGAATCTTAATCCAGTTAGTGGGTTGAGGGCCACAGATTCTTGCTAAGACAGTTATGGCCACCAGTCCCTTACCTATATCCAGAATGAGGCTTATCACTCCTGGCAGTGGTCCTAAAACCCGAAAGGCATTGGTGGCTCCCACATTGCCACTGCCCTGGCGGCGGAGGTCCACTCCCCTTAATCTTCCCAGGAGAAAACTGGTGGGAATAGAACCAAGGAGATAACTGAGAATAACTGCGACTAGGACTCTCCATATTCCTTCACACATATTTCTCTTTCTCTTTACTGGCTCCTAACTTTTTAACCATCTTCTTAACATCCTGGGCTCTTTCCTTAGGGCAGATGAGCGTGGCCTGGGGAGTGGTGACCACAATTAAGTCAGAGACGCCAATGCCTGCTACTAAATGGTCATCGCTAACGATGATGCAGTTGGTGCTATCCATTCCCTCAAACTTTCCTAAGATTACATTCCCATTCTCATCCTTAGGATAGATCCTCTCCATGGCTAACCAGGAGCCAACATCATCCCAGGTAATATCTGCTTTGACCACGGCCACATTTTCAGCTTTCTCCATGACTCCATAATCTATGGAGATGGGCTCCAGGTTCTGGTAAACCTCTCTGATAACACCAGCTTCTTCAGGAGTGTCCAGGGACCGCTTAATGGTCTTCAGCCCCTCAGAGAGTTTTGGTATATGCTCCCTTATCGCTTCCAAAATACTGCTTACCGTCCAGATGAACATGCCGCTATTCCAGTAATAGTTCCCACTGGATAAAAATCTCCTGGCTGTCTCCTCATCCGGCTTCTCCACAAATTTCTCCACTTCATATGCTTCAATTGTTTCGTTTTTAATTTTAATTTTTATTTTTTTATTTTTGACTTTTGACTTTTTACTTTTTACTTTTATATACCCATACCCCGTATCCGGCCGGGTGCACTTTATGCCCAGGGTAACTAAATTACCGCTCGCCTCTGCCAGCTCTGCCCCCCCCTTAATAATCTCCAGGAATCTTTCTCTCTCTTTAATCAGGTGGTCAGCGGTTAGAACTACCATGACTGCCTCCGGGGACTGCTTCTCAATCCTGATAGCGGCCAGACCGATACAGGCGGCCGTGTTTCGGCCCATTGGTTCGGGGATGATATTCTTCAATGGAACTGAGGGAAGTTGCCGTTTAACTTCCCGAACTAAATTTTCTCCGGTAACGATGTAGATATTCTCCTGTGAAATAAGTGGCTTTATTCTATCTACCGTCTCCTGAATCATCGTCCTCGCTCCGGCAATGGGAAGGAGCTGCTTGGGATTTCTACGGCGGCTCCTCGGCCAGAACCTTTCCCCACGACCGCCAGCCATGATAACAGTAGCTAACATAGAATCACCTCATTCACTCTGTCCATATCCTATACTAAGTATCTTTTGACCACTTCAATAGTGGCCACGGCATCGCCAGTTTCTTGAGCTCTCTCTAATCTATCCCTGATAGCATAGATCCCGAGAGCTTTCTTCATCACGTTGCCAAATAGTTCCCGGGAAAGGGCCATTGATTTAACCGGGTCAGTTCGGTAAGTGAACTGATCTTCTCCAAACCAGCCCTGATAATCGGTGTCAATGGCGCCGTAGCAGAAGTCAGCTAAGCGCCAGATGTCTCCAGTGCCAGCGATTCTATCCTCATCATTACTGTGAAGTTTGGCATTGTTCAGGTGAAAATTGGTAATGGGAACACCAAACCTCTTCAATGTATAGAGACTATCGGCTGGCTCATTGGCGGACATCTGCTCATGCCCATAGTCTATGGCTACCCCCATATTCTCTCCACCACACTCCTCATTAACTGCCTTAGCTACCAGGGCGGCCTTATGAGTGGTGGAGATGACCATGTTCCCTTCCCTTGGCTCATGCAGTTTAGCCTCGATACCAAACCGTAGTCCAAGCTCCCTGGCCTTCTTATTGATGGCCGTGCATCCCTCAATGAATCTATCTAACAGTTTCCCGTAGTTTACTTCAAAATTATAGTCCCAGCCATCAGAGCCAGGCCAGAGGGCTACGCTCTGACAGCCAACCTCCCTGGCAATCTCCACTCCCTGGAGAGCCACTTGCAGGGCGGCCTCCCGGATGCTCTTGCTGGCATTGGTAATTCCACCCAATTTCCAGCGAGGATCGGTGAAGAGATTGGTGTTCATGTTGGTAGGAGTAACCTTATTCTCTTCTAAGGCTTCCTTAACCTTTCCTATTACTGAAGGGTCTTTCTTGTAATTGCGGTCAATAAATAGCGCCTCGTGAAACTCAATCCCTTTTATTCCGGCCCGGGCTACCCTCACGATCTGAGCTATGATGTCGCTGTGGAACTTCGGGTTATCGCTATTATATCCACCGGGAGCAAATCTATCGGCGAAGTCTCCTGCACACCAGTGCCCGGCCGCAAAATTTATCTCAAATTCCTCAAAGAACTGATCCAGTTTTTCTCCCTCCAAATAGCCACTATACTCTTTGTCAAGTTTACTCAGATTCTCCTTATTCACCTTCATGGCCTTACCTCCTCCCTAACACAGAGCCAACCTCAAAGCGATGTCCCCTCAGATAATCACTGACCGACATCCTCTTCCCACCTTCTCCCTGCACCTCCTTTATGAGAATGGTGCTATCTCCGGTAGCCACTACTATGCCTTTGTCCTTAATCACCTCCAGAATTTTTCCTAACTGGCAGTTGTGACCTGGAAAGGAGGAGCAGGGGACGAGTTCCGTTTCCCAGACCTTCAATGCTGTTTCCCGTAGGTAAGTATATGCTCCTGGTCGAGGGTTCAACCCTCTTACCAAATTATGGATATCCTGCCCGCTTGCTCCCCAATCTATCAGCCCATCCTGCTTCTTCAGAGGAGGAGCATAGGTAGCTTTTCTATCGTCTTGAGGTATGTAAACAGCCTTTCCCTGTCTAATCATCTCTAAACTTTTTAGAAGAAGCTTAGCGGCCAGAGGAGCTAATCTCCCACACAGGATTCCAGCCGTATCATCTGGACCAATCTCCACCGACTCCTGGAGAATAATATCCCCCCTATCCATCTTCTCATTCATGAGAATGATGGTCATCCCGGTCCTCTCTTCTCCCTTGATGATGGCCCACTCAATGGGAGCCGCTCCCCGGTACTTTGGGAGGAGGGAGGGGTGGGCATTGAAGCAACCCCACTTGGGCAACTGAAGAATTTCAGGTGGAAGTATTTCCCCGTAGGCAACTACAATGATGACTTCCGGCTCCCGGTCCCTGAGCCAATCCATAAATTCAGGATGGTGAAGGTCAGTCGGTTGGTAGATGGGAAGCTGGGAGCTCTCAGCCGCTACCTTAACCGCCGGTGCTTCAACCTTTCTCCCCCGCCCCTTTGCCCTATCCGGCTGGCTAACCACTCCCACCACTTCTCCATATTCAATTAAGGCCTTGAGGCTGGGCAGGGCAAATTGCGGTGTTCCCATAAAGACAATTCTCATTTTGCTACCCTCACTCACCAAGTTTAGCACATTTTATGCTCAAAGGCAATTTTTTGTTGACAAAGGATTAACTCTACGATAAACTGCCAACAGCAATACTTTAGCCCGCTTTATTCATACCTTACTTGAAATTGGAACAGCCCCGAGGAATTCGGAGAATTCCCGGGATAAAGTCCCTGCCCCAACGCTTTGCTTCGCAAAGCGAAGCAGTGGGGGCTAGGGAGGTGGATTACTTTAAGTAATCCAGGTTAGAGAATTAAGTTTCGATATATGGCTTGAGTCTTACTGCCAGTGAGGAGTGAAAAGGCAGAATGGCTGAGAAAGCAAGCTCTCTGGGAGGAAAGGCAGGAGATGCTCTCTTCCGAGGGGTAATGTACATACTTTATGGGAAGAGAGCCGGAGAAACAAAAGCAGAGAAGGCCGCTCGATTAGGACTGGTGGTCATATTTCTGGTCGCCCTGATAGTCATTTTCTCAATGGCCAAAACAGCTCTCTTCCCCCAGCCGGCCATAGATACAGACCAAGACCAACTCATCGGAGACCAGTACGCCAAGGCCTGGGCCTGCAAGACCAGGACCGGGCGGGCCACCTGGGCGACCACCTGGGCCTCGAAGGGAAAGGCCTCCCCGACCAAGACGTTGACCTCATTTTGGGAGAGACAGTTATGCCCGCAGATGGTGGAACCAACATAGTGCAGGCCGCTCGCTTCTATGATAAGGCTCGCCAGGCCTTCGAGAGCAAGCAGTATGATTATGCCATTAGCCTCTTTAAGTCTGCCCTGGGACTTGACCCGAACTTCACCAGGGCCAGGGAAGGTCTCAAAGTGGCCCGGATGAAGAAGTTTCAATCGGGAAGCGAATTCGGACGGAAGATGAGAGGTATACTCTTTATGATTCAGGCCTTTGTCTACGAAAAACTGAGGAGGTGGGATCGAGCAGCAGAGAAATATGAAGACCTCTTTGCTACTGTTCCTCCTCAGGCCCCCATCCTTCCTCACTTAGGTGATGTCTATTGGGAGGGTGGAAGGGTTTCAGAAGCTATCAGTACCTACAAAGCCGTTTTGGAGATAGACGAAAACGACCTTTATACTTTAAGGAAATTGGGTGATATATACCTTGAGCAGGAGATGAAAAAGGAAGCCAGACACTACTATGAGAAATTCGTTGCTCTAAAACCAGAAGATGTCGAAATCAGCCGTGAGCTTAAGAATTTGGATGCTCTCCTTACTATAGATAAAGGCGCGTGGGAAGAGGAGATAAGCTTCATTGAGAAGACGGTGGACAGAGCCAAAGCGAGAGAGGAAGCAAAAAAGAAGATAGAAGAATTGCGCAAGGAGAAAGAGAAAGAAGTTTCTGTCGAGAAGCCAGAGGAGGTTCCTGTAGTAAAGGGCATCGATATCGAAGCTTGCTTCAAGCAGGCTGAGACCTTCCTTGGCCAGAACCGAATTGATGATGCCACTAATGAGTATAAGAAGATAATTGAGGCAGACCCAGCCAATGCTCAAGCCCATCAAGCTTTAGGAGAAATCTATATTCGGGGAAGATACTTCGATCAGGCTGTTGAAGAATATGAGAAAGTGATAAAAGTTGACCCGAAGAATAAAGCTATATTAGATAGTTTGGCTAACCTCTATATCAGAAAAGGTGAAATTGATAAGGCCATTGAGAAATATGAGAGAATAATTGCTCTCGACCCGGAGAATCCGGTCACCCACAAGGTTCTGGGGGACTTCTACCTGAAGATGGGAAACAGGGATAAAGCTATTGAAGTTTACCAGAAGGTGGCTAAATTAGATCCGAAGAACATAGTCATCCACAAGACTTTAGGAGACTTTTACTTAGAGAGAAACGAGCTGGAGAAAGGAATTGAAGAGTACGAGAAACAAGCAGAACTTGAACCAAATAAGGTAGCTGCGCACGAGAGGCTGGGTGACCTTTACCTAAGGAAAGAAGATTTCGATAAAGCTAAGGAAAAGTATAAGAGAGCCTTGGATATAGACAAAGGCAAAAAGACCATTCAAAGAAAGATAAAAGAGATTGAATTTAAAAAGTTCGATGTCCTTATCAGAGAAAGTGAGGAAACTTTGAAAGTTAGCCCGGATAACACAGAGGCTAAAGAGAGAATGGAGAAAGCCCACCATGATAAGCTAAATCTAATGATTGAAGACTGCCAGGAAAGAATTAAGGAGAATCCCAAAGATATCTCCTTGCAATTTGAATTAGGGAAACTCTACAAAGAGCAGGGAGAAGTGGATAAGGCTCTGGCCCAGTTCCAGGCCTCGGTCAATGAGCCCAGGGTGAGGCGTCAATGCCTCTATATGATTGGAGTCTGCTTCCGGGAGAGAAACATGCTGGATATGGCTGTAGCCCAACTCCAGAAAGCCCTGGCCCTAAATCCGGGGGCAATGGATGAAGAGGCCAAGGAGATGCGCTACCAGTTAGGACAAATCTATGAGAAAATGGGGCAGTCATCCCAGGCCATCTCCGAGTATAAGAAAATTTATGAAGTGGATATCACCTATAAAGATGTCGCTCAGAAAATAGAAGCCGCCTATAGAAGGTGAGCTTAAATATCTGCCATTACCATTCACGGTTCTCAAAGCATTCCCATGGGGTCAACATCCAGGCTTATTCTCACCCGGCCCGAAGCTGGTTCCTTCAATTGAGATAGACTCTCCTTGAGAAGCTCTCGCATCTCACCTGTCCGGCTGCCCTTAAGGATTATCTGCCAGCGCCATTTTCCCTTAATTCTGGCTAGAGGGGCCGGAGCCGGTCCGAGGATATCTATTGCCTCTCTGTTATTAGCCTCAAGGATACGGCCAAGTTTGCCGGCTACTTTCCGTAGGCGATTGCCATCCCTGCTCTGGAGGGTTACATTTATCAGGTGGCTGAAGGGAGGATAGCCAAGTTCGCGGCGAAACTTTATCTCCTGCCCATAGAAGTTAGGGTAATCGTGGAGCCGAGCAGTCTGAATGCTGTAATGTTCTGGATTATAGGTTTGGATAATCACCTGGCCATGGACATCTCCCCGCCCGGCTCTTCCAGCTACCTGAGTGAGAAGCTGGAAGGTCCTCTCGCTGGCCCGGAAGTCAGCTAAGTTTAAAGCAGTATCGGCTGAAATCACTCCTACCAAAGTTACCCTGGGAAAATCCAGCCCCTTAGCAATCATCTGAGTTCCCACTAAAATGTCAATACCATGTCTTTGAAAGGAGCCTAAAATCTGGCTATATGACCTCTTCCGGGTAGTAGTATCAGAATCCATTCTTCCAATGCGAGCCTCAGGCAGTAGTCTTCGCAGTTCACTCTCTACCTTCTGGGTTCCCACTCCAAAGTAGCCGACCTGGCCGCTCTGGCATTTGGGGCAGACCTGAGGTTTTTCCTCTTGATAATTACAGTAATGGCAGTGGAGCCGCTCCGTCTTAGAATGATAGGTGAATGAGACATCGCAGTATTTACAACGCAGGGCCTGTCCACACTTCTGGCAGAGTACGAATGTGGAGAATCCCCGCCGATTCAGGAATAGTATTACTTGCTCCTTCCTCTCTAAGCACTCCCGCATTGAATGCTGTAGCCTTAAAGAAAAGATGGAACGGTTGCCTCGCACAGTGAGCTCCTTTCGCATATCTACTATCTCTACCTCAGGCATAATCTTACCATCTACCCGCGTGGTGAGTTCAGTCAATTCATACTTTCCCCGCCTGGCCTGAAAGTAGGACTCCAGGGAAGGAGTAGCCGTCCCTAAAATAACGGCGGCTCCCGAGAGGCGAGCTCTCTCCAAGGCCACTTCCCGAGCGTGATATTTGGGGCTTTCCGTTTGTTTATAGGAGGTCTCATGTTCCTCGTCAATGACAATTAATCCTAAGTTCTTAAAAGGAGCGAATATGGCTGAACGGGCTCCAACTACAATGTCTGCTTCGCCTTCCCTCATTCTCATCCATTCCTGAAAGCGTTCCCTCCGAGAGAGACGACTGTGCCAGGGGGCAATCCTTCCCCAAAAGCGGCTCCCGAATCGCAGGAGTATCTGAGGAGTGAGGGAGATCTCCGGGAGAAGGACGATAGCCTGTTTGCCTTTCTCTAAAACCCGGGCGATGGACTGAAGATAGATCTCCGTCTTGCCACTTCCAGTAACGCCATGAAGGAGGAAGGTAGTTGAATTATTCTTTTCCAGACCTTTCCCAATCAGTTTCAGAGCTTCCGCTTGCTCAGGGGTGGGGATGAGAAGGGGGGGTTTCTCTATGGATTTTTCTTCTCTCTTCCTCCCAACCCGCTTCATCCGGGGAGGTGAAGCTACCCTAAGAACTTCTCCCCAGGCACAGGCATAATAGTCTGCCATCCATCTGGTGAGCTGAAGTATCTCAGAATCGAAGATGGGGAAAGGATCTAAAACAGCTCCAATCTCCTTGACCCTGGCGATGGGAGCCTGGGAAGACAGTCCAACCACATATCCCGTCAGGCGCTGCCCGGCGAAGGGAACCATTACCCTTTTACCGACATCAATCTCTTCCCTCATCCCCTCCGGGATAGAATAATGAAATATGCGGTCAATGGGGAGGCCAACTACTATCTGAGCATACTCTCTGGCCATATTTTTATAGAGCTCGGACGGCCTTGACTATTTTAGCCATATGTTCAGGGGTAGTGCCACAGCAGCCACCTATGATATTTGCTCCTGCCTGAACCAACGCCTTTACTTCAGAGGCGATTCCTTCGGGACTTTGCTCATAAACAGTCCTACCTTCAATCAATCTTGGTCTTCCGGCATTTGGTTGAGCCATTAAGGGCTTATCGGTCAGAGTCCTCATCTCCTTGATAACTTCAGCCATCTCCTCTAAGCTAACCCTCCCACAGTTAGCTCCAATGACATCTGCTCCAGTCTCGCTTAGTCCTTTCACCACAGTCGGGATATCCACTCCCATCATTGTGCGGAATCCCCTCTCACCAGGATCAAAGCTCATGCTAACTATAACCGGTAGATTGTTATTCTCCTTAGCCGCCTGAATGGCTGCCTGGCACTCCTCTAAGGAGCTCATCGTTTCAATAATAATAGCATCTACCTCCCCTTCAATTAAGGCTAATATCTGCTTCTTAAATACCCGGTAAAACTCCTCCCGCTTAACCAAACCCACTGGCTCCATAAATTCTCCAGTGGGACCGACATCACCTAAGACATAGGGGTGACATTCATTACGCCCGTTATTGCGGTCGCCTGAGGCGACCCTACAAGTCCCCGCCGAAGGTGCGCTAAATTTCTCGATGGCCTCTCTGGCAATCTTAGCTCCAGCTATATTTAATTCATGAAGTCTATCCTCTAAACCAAATTTCTTCAGCTTAAATTGGTTTCCACCGAAGGTATTGGTCAGGATGAGATGGCAGCCAGCTTCAAGATAGGCCCGATGGATAGCTTGCACTTCTTCCCGGTGGCTGATATTCCACTCCTCAGGGCACTTTCCTTTGCCCAAGCCTCTCTCTTGGAGCATCGTCCCCATAGCTCCATCAGCAATGAGGATACCCTCTTTCAGCCTGGATAATAACACCTTACACCTTCAGCTCTCTCAAAAAATCAACCGTCTTTCTCATTCCCTCTTCCAGGGAAACCTTTGGCTGCCAGCCTAAAACTACTTCCGCTCTTCTAACATCTAAATAGTTTCTCAAGAGCTCTCCTTGACGCCGAGAACCGTAAACGGGCTTTCCTTTAAAGCCGACTATCCCAGCTATTCTCTTGAAAAGTTCATTAACTGAGGTTCCTCGATTAGTGCCGATATTAAAAGCTCCTCCCAGTTTTTTATTTAAGGATAGCCGGTTGGCTTCCACCACGTCATCAACGTAGACATAGTCGCGAAGTTGTTCTCCATCCCCGAAGATAGTTGGGGATTTTCCCTCTAACATGGCCTTAATGAAGATAGCAATTACGCCTGCCTCTCCCTCGGGGTCCTGCCCTGGCCCATAGACGTTGCCGTATCTGAGGCAGACAAAATCCAGGCCATAAGTGTCGCGGTAAAAATGGAGGTAGTATTCTGCGGTGCACTTACTTACACCATAGGGAGAAAGAGGTCTCAGGGGAGACTCTTCATCAAAAGGAAGATTATCTCCTTCCCCATAGAGCACTCCTCCTGAGGAGGCAAAGACTATTTTTTTCACTTTATGCTTGCGGCAGTTTTCCAGTATATTCAGGGTTCCTACCACATTGACTTCAGCATCAAAGCAGGGATCAGATACCGATTTTCTCACATCTATCTGGGCCGCATGGTGGTCAACATAATCAAACTCCTCCTTTTTAAATACCTCCTCTAATCGAGGGTCTCTGATGTCTACTTGATAGAACTTTGCCTCCTTGTTTATATTCTCCTGCCTCCCCCGGGACAGGTCATCAACCACCACTACCTTATGCCTATCCCTGATTAAACCATCTACGATATGAGAGCCGATAAACCCCGCCCCCCCGGTCACCAGCACTTTAGCCATCTGCTATCTTCTCCCTATCCGAGTATATAGATTATTGTTCCTCTGTCAATCACCTATTTCTTGATATGCCTTTTACAGTCTCTTAGAAATTGCTTAGCTTGTGGGGATTGGGGATTCTCCGGGAAATCCTTCAGAAAACGCTCAAACTCTATCTTGGCATGTTCGTATTCCTTCTCTTCCAGATAGCTCCTTCCCATCCAGAAGCGAGCGTCGGAATGTCCCGGGTTAAGGCTAAGAGTATTCATAAACTCCATAATAGCGTGGTCATACATGCAGCCATAGTAATAGCCAAGACCTCTAATGAAATGCAGATTGACCTCAGGAGACTTGTCAACGTCCAGCTCAGGAAGCGACTCTATTTTAATGTCTAAGTCTCTGAGAAGCTTTAAGGTTAGCTCCCTACTCAACTGTACTGTGTCTGTTACTTTGCCCTTAACTTTTTCTGATTTAATCAGTTCGGTTGTTTCTACACAGTAGTTGCCCTAATTAGAGAAACATTGATAATAATGAACCTGTAGTTTGGCAAATTTCCAGGTAAAGTCATAAATTCTTATTGATGTGAAAGTCCTCCCACGGTAAAATTATAGGCACGAGTTACGCATTATTTTTAGATGTCAGAAATGTAACCCTTTCAATTACAAA
>JAJOKU010000167.1 GCA_021129695.1 candidate division NPL-UPA2 bacterium | reverse complement strand
TAAGCTATTTTGAGGGGGTTATGGGTGGGGAAAAAAATCGATTCGGTTTTTCAGTGCAAAAATGTTGGAAAAATCTTTTCGGTAACACAAATGTGGTGCATTACATCCCCTATCGTCGGTAGGTATCAAATGACACCCACAGATCTGCGGAACTTGGGATTTATCTTTTAAAGTATTTGACCATGGTTAATACGTTCCCCACGGCCGGCTCGTGGCTATAATGGACCTCATCCATGAAGGTCTTGATGGCATATATACCCAAGCCCCCCATTTCCATGCTCTTCAAATACTCATCCAGGTCAGGCTTAAACTGATTAGGGTCAAATCCCTTCCCCCGGTCGGTAAGAACTATGGATATCTTCTCAGTATTAATCTTAACCCGAAGGTCTATGGGCTGGCCCACCTCATCCTCTCGGCGCCACTGGTAGCCAGCCTTCACCTGAGCTTCCTTATGCCCATTATAAGAGTGCTTGACGACATTGGTGCAGGCCTCATCCACAGCCATCTCTATCCTGGCCACCTCCTCCTCGGGAAAACCAACTTTCTCGGCTAATTCCACAATCACCTTCCTGATGAGGGCTAAATAAACTGTCTCCCCCGGAACTTTCAGAAACATCTTTCCCTCTACCATCTCCACCTCCTTTCCCCCTGCTTTCTTGTGAAAGCAAGATAGGGGGACTTATTTAAATGAGGCCAGAGCCTCTTTCGTCTGGTCGAACACCTTGAGAACTTTAGAGAATCCCAGGATGGTGAGAATTTTGTTGATCTTCTCTGATAGATTCACCAACTTGAGGTCTCCCCCCTTGGCCCGCACTCTTTTGGCTATTCCCATGAGAAGGCCCAGGCTAGCACTGTTGATGTAGTCCAGTCCTTTTAAGTCCAGAATTAAGCTATAGTTCCCTCCTTCTACCAGGGAACTCAGGGTCTTCTCCAATTGAGGGCTGGTATGAGCATCAAGGAAACCGCTGACATCAACAACCTGAACTATTTTCTCCCCGAGGTCAAAAGTTCTAGTAGAGATCTCACAGCCAATCACTGCTGCCTCCTTTCCCCCTGCTTTCTTGTGAAATGCAAAGCATTTCACATGGGAGCAAGATAGGAGGACTTTCATTCGGCTCTCAGCACTATGAGAGTTATATCATCGTGCTGTTTAGCCTGACAAGAAAACTTACTTATTTTCTATTCAGATTTCAGATACTTGGTCATGACCAGGATATTGCCCACTCCCGGCTTATGGGTCCAGTCAACCTCATCCATAAATGTTTTGATGACATATACCCCTAAGCCACCCACACTCATGCCGGCCAAATATTTATCAAGGTCTGGTGGCTCATAGCCCTTCACATCAAATCTTTCCCCCCGGTCAGTCACGATAACCTCTATCTTTTCGCTATCAATCTTCACCCGCAAATCTATCGGTCTCTCCACATCCTCTTTCCGCCGGGAGAAAAATCCTCCCTTAAGTTCAATGTCCTTGGCCTCGGTATAAGCGTGTTGGACGACATTACTGCAGGCCTCATCCACGGCCATCTCTATCTTGCCCACCTCCTCCTCCGGGAATCCCATCTTCTCGGCCAGGTCAACGATTACTTTCCTCACCAGGTTCAGATAGACTCCTTGCCCGGGAACCTTGAGGTGAACCTTCTCTTCCTTCCTCTGCTCAATCACCTTTCGCCCCCCTAATTTCAACACCTGAACTTATCTGCCAAATTTCCCTTTCCCGCTCTAAACCTTAAAGGATGCTAAGGCCTCCTTCGGGTCATCAAAAATCTTAATGATACTGGAACAGCCCAAGACATCAGCAATCTTGCGGATCTTGGGAGGGAGGTTCACCAGCCTTAAGTCTCCCTGCTTCTCCCTTACCCTCCTGACCGTAGCCAGGAGGACGGTAAAACCGGCGCTGGAGATATACTCCAGCTTCTTGAGATCCAGGATCAGGCTATAGTTCCCCTCAGCGATCAGGCCGTTTAATACCTCGGCCAACTCAGAATAGGTATGGGCATCGACGAAACCATGGACAGCAATCACCTGAACTAATTTGCCACCGCCAGAGGCAGTGCCAGTGGCAACGTTATAGCTTCTGGTAGTGATCTCACAACCAACCATAATGCCCTCCAATCAGGATTATATCATAAACTGAATTTTTTTCAATCATAACTTCTTTCTCCTCTCCAATTCCTTCCGGGCTATGTCCTGGAGGCTCTTCTCCTCCAGGCGAGTTTCTTCAAGGAGTTCATCGAGGACGCCCATATACTCGCAACGGCAATTCTCGCAGACGGGTATGAGGGGGGATTCCCTCTTCGGGAATATCCTCCCGTGTAGCTTAAGACACTCAGGGCAAGCCTTCTCATCCACTACTGCCCGGAACTGAATGTGCTCCAGCATGCTGGACTGGATTAGCCGTGACGGTAACCATCCCTGGGCCGGGAAATGGTCGCCTTCTTCCACCTCGCCCCAGCCTGCCTCTTCCTCAGCAGGAACACAATCACGAGGACGATGTCCCCTGCGAAAAGGACAAGAAACAGCGCAAATACAATCCAACCCCAATATGGCATTTCTTCCCCTCTTAAAATGCGATGATAAGGATGAGAATAACCCACCAGAAGTCTCTGACGAAATTGCTCAATGTTATCAAGGCCAAAGTGGGACCGGGAAGAGTGACATGCAGCTTGCCGTAGACATCAGCAAAGATGGGGATAATGAAGATGACCAGAAAAGTGATTACCACCGTGGCTGCACAGAGGACGATAATCGGGTAGGCGAAGGCCGATTTTACCTTACGGCGCAACTCCTCCTCCTTCTCTAAGTGCCGAGCTAAGCGCTCTAAGACACCGGGGAGAACCCCTCCTGTCTCACCTGCTCAGACCATGGTTACGAAGAAGTTGGAAAATGTCTGGGGATGTTTTGACAGAGCCTCGGAAAGCGTGGCTCCTCCGGCAATATCTAGGCTGATGGCCCGAAGAACTTCTCTAAGCTGAAGGTTTTCGCTCTGCTCCTCTAAGGCAGATAAGCATCTGGTTAATGATAAACCGGCCTTGATCATGGCCGCAAACTGCTGAGAGAAATCGACCAGCTCCCCCTGCCTTATTCTACCTCCCTTCTTCGAAGAACCCCAGGAGAGAAGGGAATGCGATACCCTAACGGAGGTGCTGTAGTAGCCCATCTCCCGGAGGCGGGCCCGGAGCATCTTTTTATCAACTGCCTCCAAGGTCCCCCGGTACATTTTGCCAACACTGTCTCTGGCCGTGTAAGCGTAGGTAGGCATTATCTCCCTTCCAGGGCCTTCTTCACTTTACCCAGCAATACTGCCTGGTTAAATGGTTTGACTATATAGTCTTCTGCCCCAGCCTGATGGGCCCTGGTCACCGCCTCCGTCTCCCCCCGGGCCGTTAACATAACTATCGGGGTTCTATCAACTATCTCCTTAAGCTGACTGCAAGCTGTCCAGCCATCCATCTTAGACATCATCACATCTAACAAGATGAGGTCAGGTCTTTCCTCCCGAGCTTTCTCTAAAGCCTCCTCCCCATTGCCGGCCGTAACAACCTGGAAATTGGCCGCCTCTAATGTTATCTGAATGATCTCTACGATGTCCGGCTCATCATCCACAACCAAAATCTTGGCCATCTTTACCTCTCAGGTTCTTCCTCACTATCTCAGGCAACTGTAAAGGGTCAAAAGGCTTAACAATATAATCGCAGGCCCCGGCGCGAAACCCCTTAACCTTATCGCTTTCCTGCCCCCTGGCGCTGATGATGACCACAGGAATGGAGCTGAGAGTTGCATCGTCCTTAAGATGCTGGCAGACCTGGCAGCCATCCAATTTGGGCATCATAATGTCTAGAAGCAGTAGGTCTGGCCTCTCCTCCCTAAGTTTCCTTAAAGCAGTTTCCCCATCATTGGCCACTAAAACCTGAAACCTTCTCCCTCCAGGACCGTCTGGATGATATCAACGATGTCCGGGTCATCATCAGCCACTAAAATCCTCTCGTTCATAAAAATCAAATACGGTGAAGCACCGCAAGGCAGTGCTGCTTCGCTTGCAGTACTGCCTTCGGCTGTATCAAATTCTGCATATGCAGAATTACATATCAAAATCCAAAAATCTTCTATAATTTTGAACTCGGGGACTAACGAAGTGGGTCATGTCTTTTTGCATTTTAATTTTTGATTTTTGAAATTACTATCCCTGCCCTCCTCTGAGAAGCTTCTTCACCTTGGATAAAAGCTCATCGCCACTAAAGGGTTTGCATAACGATTCATCAATTCCCTCTTTCTCCTCTAATTCATCCCCTACAATGGAGATGGCCATAATGGGGATTTTTTTGGTTTCTGGTCTTGCCCTTAGAGCACTGGCTACCTGAAGGCCATCCATCACCGGCATCTTGATGTCTAAGGTAATGAGGTCCGGTTCAATTTCCTCGGCCTTCTTAATAGCATCCTGTCCATTGCTCGCCGAGGTCACCTCATAGCCCGCATCAGAGAGAAAGAAGCGGATTATCTCCACTGCATCCGGGTCATCATCAACAACAAGAATCTTCCGCTTGCCTACGGCACTGCCTGAGAATCGGCACTGCCTTACGGCGGTGCCTATGGCTGTGCAGCACTCTTTCGTGTTCGTGTCAGCCATCCTTCTCTCCCCTGGAATGCTCTACTAAGTTTTTGATTAAGGCGGTCAACCGATCGCTGTGTTTACCTATCTTCTCTAATTTCTCCTTCTGCCCCTGGGTAAGCTCCCCCGAGCTACCCGTTAAAAGTATTGAGGTGAAGCCCTTGATGGAAGTTAGGGGAGTTCTCAGGTCATGAGAGACCTGAGATACGAATTCTCGTTTCTCTTCAGATACCTTCTTTAACTCCTGGTTGGCTGCCTCCAGAGCCTCTGCCTTCCTCCGGACCCGCTCATGCAGGCGGGAATTCTCAATGGCCATGGCTGCCTGGTTGGAAAGAGCGGTCAGCGGAAGGAGGTCATCTTGATTAAATGTCCCTTTATCAGCCTTGTTATTGACATTAATTACTCCAATCACCTTCCTTTTTGCCTTTAAGGGAACGCTCAACAGGGAACGATTATAGTATCTCTCTCCATCTCTCTGGACAAAACGAGGGTCCTTATCAATGTTGGGGACAAGCAGTGGCTCTCCACTCTCAGCCACCAAGCCAGAGATATTCTCGCCCATCTTCACCCGTGCTGTCTTCACAATCCCCTCCTCCAGGCCTCTGGCCACCTTGATGACCAGCTCCCCGGTCTCCTCCTCAACTAACATAAGGGAGACCAGTTCTACTTCTAAGATATCGGCGGCCCGATCTAAGATCAGGCCCAATACTTCTTCCAGGTCTAAGGTGGAGTTCACCTCCCGAGCTATCTCAAACATAATGGATAACTCTAAGAGTTTCTTCTCCAGCCCCTCCTTGCTACAGCTTGCTATCTCTTGGTGTAGACGCTTCCTTTCCTCTTCCAAGCTCTTTCTCATCTCAACCCCCCAACTTTATCACCTGCTAAAGTTCCGTGCTGTCCCTGAGCGAAGGGGCGTATGGAACTTGCCTACTCAGTTTTTTACGTTCGGGCCAAGGGCAGGGTGAAGCTGAAAGTAGAACCTTTCCCCAACTGGCTCTCCACCCAGACCTTCCCCCGATGAGCCTCAACCATCCTCTTCACAAGGGCTAATCCCAGGCCAGTGCCTCTCGTCTGGGCCATGGCTTCACCACCTACCCGGAAGAACTCATCAAAGACCTTCCCCAGGCAGTCCTCCGGGATGCCAATGCCAGTATCTACAACATCCACCTGGACGAAACTCTGGTTCTCTACCGCCCTCACCGTTACCTCCCCGCCCTCCCTGGTATACTTAATGGCATTACTCAGGAGGTTAATGAAAATCTGTTCCAGGCTTTTCTCATCGGCCATTACCGCAGATATTCCCTCTGGCACCCTTGCCTTCAACTCAATTTCGCGCTCTTCAGCCTGGGTTTCTACTGTGGAGAGGCTGCTGCGAACTACCCTTCCCAACTCTAATGGCTTCATCTCCATCCTTGCTCTTCCGGATTCAATGCGGGCTAGGTCTAAGAGGTCATTGATGAGGGCAGTCAATCGATCGCTGTGCTTATCTATCTTGGAGAGCCTCTCACGCTGGACGGGAGAAATCTTCCCCAACCTCTCAGTAAGGAGAATGGAGGCATAACCTTTGATTGAGGTAAGGGGTGTCCTCAGTTCATGAGAAACGGCGGAGACGAAGTCTGATTTCATCCTGGCTTGCTGACGTATCCTCTCATAAGCTTGCTCCAACTCGGCGTTACGGGCAGATAAATGCTGATGTGTCTCTTCAGCATTTTTATAACCTAAGGTAAATATGGCAATGATGAGAAAGCTAATAGAATTTATTCCAGAGGAGAAAGGTTTCAAAAACTCCCACACTTCCACCTGACCAGCGGCAACAAGAAATCTCTCGGCTATATACCCGGCCGCTCGGGATAGAGAAAAGATGAGCAGAGCTAAACTTACCCAATTAAGGTAAAGCCAGAGAGCGTTCTCTCTCTCCCTCTGATAGAGGTGACCGGCTCGAAGCTTTGTCAGGACACTGAGGACAACCAGAAGAAGGCACCCAATCAGGTTGATAACCCAGATCGGTGTCAGGGGAAGAAGCTTTGCCATTACCACACCTCCCGCCGTGCCCGCAGCTTCCTTAAGCCTAAGAAGATGAAGAACGTAGCAGAAACCACTAAGAGGGGATCAAGGAGCCCGGTTATGTAGAAGATGGTAGAGGGGGCATCATTAATGATCAGTTTCTGGCTCCAGTCCTCGGCATGACCAGTAAAGTTGAGGGGATGAACAAATCTTTCGGAGAAATAGAGGAGAAAAGTATTCAGGCTCCACCAAAAGAAGAGACAGGCTCCCACCCGGATGAACCTCCATCCCCTTTCTCTAATGAGTGGTGACCTGGAAAGCCGGATGAATAATCCGATCATGGCCACCCCAAAAAGCACCCGGGCCACCTGGCTAATATATAAACCCTCAGGAACAGTATACGGCTCCATTATTCCTCTACATAAACAGCTCGCCTAACCTCATCAATAGTAGAAATTCCATCTAGCACCTTCTCCAGGCCAGCCCTCTTCAGGCTGGTCATTCCCTCCTTAACGGCAGCCTCCCTGATTACCCCGGCCGATTCCTTTCCAAGGACCAGTCTCCTCAGCTCATCGCTCACCTTCATTATCTCAAATACCCCGGACCTACCTCGGAAGCCGCTCTGGTAACAGTACTGGCAACCCCGGCCCCGGTAAAGCCTGGCCTCTGGCTCTAAGCTCAGTTCTCTCAAAACCTCTTCCGGCGGCTCGTAAGCCTCTTTACAATCCGGGCAGATGGTTCTAACCAATCTCTGGGCTACCACCCCGATGACCGAGGAGGAAATCAGGAAAGGCTGAATTCCCATATCGATGAGACGGGCAATTGCTCCCGGGGCATCGTTTGTGTGCAGAGTGCTGAAAACCAGATGCCCGGTGAGAGCGGCATGGATGGCGATCTCAGCCGTCTCTACATCTCTTATCTCCCCCACCATGATCACATTTGGATCTTGCCTTAATATCCCAACTTCCGCAGATCTCCCGTTCATAAACATTCACTACCGACGGAGAGGCATTTTTCTAAATCAAAATGTGTTACCGACACTTTTTCAAGCTCTTCCGTCGGAGAGCCAGATGAAAACTGGCGAAGTGCGGAAGTTGGGTTAATATGGTCCGAAGGCCGCTGGAGAAGGTTATTCCGGATTGAGGATTGATCTGGACCTGGTTAATCCCGTCTAACCCATACTCTACCGGGTCCTCCACCGTAATAATGTTATCCGTTACGCTGTTCAACTGGCTGAGGACAGCATATAAAGTGGTGGTCTTTCCACTGCCGGTGGGCCCGGTAACCAGGATTATCCCATATGGCTTGGCCACTAAATCCTTGAAGACAGCTTCATCTTTTGGAGGCAGACCTAACTTATCAAGCTCCACAATTAAACTTGACCGATCCAATATCCTCATTACCACCTTCTCCCCGTTCACGGTGAGCAGGGTGGAGACACGCAGGTCATAGTCCTTCCCATCTTGCTTTATGGAGATGTGTCCATCCTGGGGGCGGCGCCTCTCAGTGATATCCATATCGGCCATCAACTTTATTCGGGAGACAACCGATGGCTCCACATGTTTGGGGATGGTCATGATGTTGTGGAGCACTCCATCCACCCGATACCTCAATCTCATCTCTGGGTCCTGAGGCTCTAAGTGAATATCGCTGGCCTTGGAGTTAATTGCCCCGGTGATGACTGAATTCACCAGGCGGACCACCGGGACCTCTTCCACCCCCTGCCTCAGTTCCTCAATGGATAGCTCCCCTCCCTCCTCAGCTACCCTCAGGTCCTCCATCCTCATATCAATGAGGGTCTGCTTGGCCGCCTCTTTTATGCTAAAGTGCTGACTTATAGCCTGGTCAAGAGCCTTCTCAGTAGCAATCATTGGGCTTATCTTATAACCGGTGAGCAGTCTCATCCTATCCTGCAGAGCCAAGTTTAGAGGCGAGACCATGGCCACTTGAAGCTGGGTTCCCTTGATTGCCACCGGAACAGCCTTATGGCTACGGACTATATCTTCTGGAAGGAGATGGGCAATTTGAGGATTGACCATTGAAGTCGCCAAGCTTATATAGGGTATGGAGAAGCATTCTCCCTTCTTCCGGGCTAACTCTTCATCCAAAATCCAGCCCTTCCGCTCGGCCACTTCCTCCCAGCCCCGGCCAGTTAGTTTACTCTCACTGAGAGCTTCCTCCAACTGCTTCTCAGTGAGAACTTCCTGCTTAATGAGGAAATCGGCTAATTTATCTCTCAAGATAACCTCCCAGCCACAGAGGATACAGAGAAATACATATAAATCCTATAAATCCGCGGCCCCAGAAGTTTTTCTTGCTCCGTGCTCTCTGTGATATTTATTATGTTTGGCTTAGAATCTTCCTTACCTTTTCTAACAAAACTGGTGGAGTAAAAGGTTTAACAATATAGTCAGTTGCTCCCACCTCATGGGCCTTCTCTACATCGGCGCCTCTGTCCTGGTCAGTTAGCATAACAATAGGGATAGGTTTTCCTCCCTCCTTAGCCTTGATTCTACGAGTGGCTTCCCATCCATCCATTCCCGGCATATTAATGTCCATAAGGATAAGGCCGGGGCTTCCCTCCTCTGCCTTACTCACCCCTTCCTCCCCAGAAGTGGCCGTGATGACCTCATATCCTCCCTGTTCTAAGAAGAACTGGGTCATCTGGAGCTGAGTGGGACTATCCTCTACAATTAGAATCTTCCGCTTGCCTACGGCACTGCCTGAGAATCGGCACTGCCTAACGGCGGTGCCTACAGCTGTGCAGCACTCTTTCATGTCCCCGGCCATTATCCCACCATTGCTATCAGCCACCTGAAGTTTCGTGCTATCCCTGAGCGGATTTTTTCTTGCCGCCGTGACTTAAGTGGCTCTTAGCGGCAAGAAAACCCTCGGAGGCACGCTGGCAAGAGGAACTATGTCTGTTATCGGCTCTTTACCACGCATCCAGCGTGCCGAGAATGAGCGAAGGGATGCACGGAACTCCCCTCATTTTACCGTAAGCACCACCAACGTTATATCATCCCGCTGGGGAATGCCACCAGTGAATTGACTCACCTCCCGGTCGATTTTAGCTACTAAGTCAGAGGAGCCTTCCCCCTTCTTGGCTATGTCGAGAAGTCTCTGGAGGCCAAATTCCTCGCTGTCGGCGTTCATGGCTTCCGTTATCCCATCGGTATAGAGGATAACTGCATCTCCTGACTTAAGCTCAATCTGCAACTCCTCCAGGGCCTGGTTGAAGAGGGGCCCTTCATCTACCCCCAGAGCCATCCCATCGCTGAAGAGAAGCTCATATCTGCCATCATCAGCGTGGAAGAGGATAGAGGGGTCGTGCCCAGCCCGGGCATAATTTAAAGTCCTCTTCTTGGTATTTAAGATGAGATAGAAGAGGCTGATAAACATATCATCTCTTATGTCTGGGTAAATGGACCGGTTCACTTTGGAAAGGACCTTGGCCGCCCGGCTGTTTCCTATGGCCTCGGCCCGTAGCATACTCCGGACCATAGCCATGACCAGTGCCCCCGGCACTCCCTTGCCGGAAACATCGGCAATGACCAAACCCCACTCATCCTCGCTCACCTGGATGTAGTCATAATAATCTCCCCCCACCTCCTTAGCCGGTCGGGCTAAAGAAGCCAACTCAAAACCCTGCAGTTTGGGAGCACTTTCTGGCAGTAGAAGCTGCTGAATATCCCGGGCAATTTGTAGCTCCTGCTCCAATTTTTTCTTCTCCGATAAGGCCTGATATAACATAGCATTATTGATGGAGATGGCCGCCTGGTTCCCCAGGGCATGCAGTAGTGAAGCATCAACCTCGCTGAATAACCCATCGTCTTTACGGTTCACAAGAGCAATAACACCCAGGACCTCTTCCTTAATCTTCAAGGGAGCTGCTACCATGGTCTTAATCTCTAAAAAACCTGCTGCTACCGGGGGGGTGCGGGGGTCCTGCCCGGCATCCTTAATGAGGATGGGGCGGCCTGTTTCAGCTACCTGGCCAACCACTCCCTCCCCCACCTTTATTCGGTCAGTCTTAAACTTCTCCAGGATGTATTTGGTTTTGGTGGCTGTCTTATCAATGGTCTTACGCAGAGGAGGAAATAGCCCTTCTACCACATCTACGGTCAACTCCTTCTTGTCCTCGCTCAGCAGGAATATGGCTCCGGCGCTTGCCTGGGAGCTGGTCATAGCGTAGTTCGTGATCATCTTTAAGACTTCATCTAAATTAAAGGCATCATGCAGGGCGGCTCCAATTCTCTCCAAGAAGGAGAGGATTACCTCCTTTTCCTTAACCAGGCTATTTTTCACTCCCTCAAGGGCCCGGAAGTCAAAAAGGATATTTTTATAGACGAGCAGGAATAGCCCCAAATAGATGAGTAGTTGAATCCCGGTTCGGAAATCCCCCCCGGACAGAGCCATGACCAGCCAGAGGAAGAAGATGACCCCCAAAGATAACTTGTTCGCATGGGGACCCCTAAGAACAAGAACTAGAATCCCGGCCGTTAAAGCCGTCTGCCAAAATCTTACGGCGAACAGGTATCCGGCCCCGATTGGGATTAAGCCGAAGGTGATCAGAAGAAATAGAAGTGAGAGGAGGATGACAAGCCGAAACATTCTCCTTCCTGCCTCCTCCGTGATTTCCCTCGGGCTTAAGAAACCAAATCCAAGAAGGATGAGTCCCCAGGACTCCAGGCCCGGGCTAAAGGCAGATAGCCCCCGGTGAATAGAAGAAGCTATCCGGAAGAAACCGGCCAAAGCTAAGCTGCCAAAGGCGGCCAAAAGATAAATATTTCTTCTCCTCCGGGTAACGGTCCACGCAAATCCGGCCATAAAAGCGCCTAAGATGGCCAGGATAAAGTTGGCAAAGACTATCTCAGGCATCTCTTCTTCTCCTCCGCTCTCAGGTCCCTGGGAAGAGTAAAGGTGAATTTATCTACCTGAGCTCCAAAATTATTCTTGTCTCGTCGACAAAAATCACTGTTTGTAGATACTAACTTTTGAGCTTCTCGTGGAGACCCCTGTGCAATTTAGAAACTCGGGTATCTACTAATTGTATGTCCTTCCTCCGTTCTCAGCCACATCGTAATTCCTGTAGCTACCCCCCTTCTCAAGGAATGAAAGGCGAGGGCGAGGATGACTAAAGCGAAGAATGCTGAGCCATTAATCAGTGCCGTCACTTGAGAGTCTCCGACAGCTCCAAGATTTCCATGATTCTTCCCAGGTCCTCATGTGAATAGTATTCTATGATAATCCTGCCCGCTCCATTTCTTTCTTTTATATCTACCTTCGTCCCAAAGCGCCGCCGCAACTCTGCTTCCAACGCCACAATCTGGGGATCACGACTGGTCGCCTTGGGCGACTTTCTTCGAAGAACTGACTTCTCCTCAACCAATCTCTCCGTTTCCCGCACCGATAGACCCTGGCGGATGATGCGGGCGCAGAGCTTCTTCTGCTCTCTTTCACTCCTAAGGGCGAGGAGGGCTCGAGCATGGCCAGCCGAGATTCTTCCCCGGGAAACATCTTCTTGCACTCCCCGAGGAAGATTTAGCAGGCGAAGGGTATTGGCCAGGGTCGAGCGCTGCCTTCCCAAACGCTGGGCCAACACCTCCTGGGTGAGATTGAATTCATCCATGAGTAAGCGCAGAGCTCCCGCCTCTTCTATTGGATTTAGGTCTTCCCTCTGGATGTTCTCAATTAAAGATACCTCCAACATCCCCCCCTCGGAGATGTCTCTGACAACGGCGGGAATGGTCATCAGACCAGCCTCCTTGGCCGCTCGCCATCTTCTCTCTCCGGCAATCAATTCATAGCCGTCCTCAGCGCCCCTGACCAGGATTGGCTGCACCACTCCCTTCTCCCTTATGGAAGAGACAAGCTCCTCTAAGTTGCCGAAATCTCGCCTTGGCTGATAGCGATTTGGCCTGATCTCATCTATATTCAGTTCAGCCACTATCTTTCGCTTGCCATCGGCACTGCCTTCGGCGGCGTCAGCACTCATAGACGTGTCCTTTGTTTTAACTTCGGGAATCAATGCCTCCAGGCCCCTCCCCAAAACTCTCCTTTCCACTGTTCATAACCTCCTTTGCTAATTGCCGATATGCTTCCGCTCCCACACAGTAACCATCATAAAGAACAATCGGTTTTCCAAATCCAGGGGCTTCACTCAACCGGACATTTCGCGGGATTATCGTTTGATAGACATTGTCTCCAAAAAATCTCTTCACCTCATCCACCACCTGCCCGGATAGGCTTATCCTCCCATCAGCCATAGTCAAAACGATGCCTTCCACTTTTAGATAAGGGTTGAGGTTTCTCTTCACCAGTCTAATTGCTTCCAGGAGCTGGCTCATGCCTTCCAGGGCATAGTATTCGCATTGGATGGGAACGATGACCGCATTAGCCGCCACAAGACTATTCACCGTAAGCAGCCCCAATGAGGGAGGGCAATCTATCAGGATGAATTCATAGCCACCCTTAATTTTCTCTAATGCAACCCTCAATCGGCTCTCTCTGCCCTCAAGCTCCACCAACTCCACCTCGGCCCCGGTCAGTTGTCGGTTGGAAGGAATTAAATCTAAACATGGAATCTCTGTGGAGATGCACAAATTTTTAACGGAGGTGTGGTTAAGCAGAGCCTCGTAGACGCTGTGCTCAACTCCGTTTTTATCCACCCCCAAGCCGCTGGTAGCATTTCCTTGAGGATCGATATCGATGAGCAATGCCTTCTTATTCTGCGCCGCGAGACAGGCAGCCAGATTAACCGCCGTGGTTGTCTTCCCCACTCCTCCTTTCTGATTAACAATGGCAAAGACTTTGCCCACTCTCAATTCCTCCAACCCATCCTGCAAATTGTTTACCGTGAAACATTATACAGCATCTCTCCATCCTATCAAGTATTTTTGCTCATTGTAAGGAGCCTTTTCTCGGCACTCCGGGGCGGCGCGGATATTTAATAGGAGTAGGTCTGTCTTTCTCAAGGGAAATTAAAATTCTCTTCCCTTTTTGTTCTGGAAGGGCCATCTCCTCTACGACGGCAACCTTCCCGCCCAGGATTTCTATCGCTTTCCTGGCCTCCTCCATTTCCTGTTGTCCTTTTGGACCTTTCTGGGCGATAAAGACTCCCCCGAGCCTTAAAAAGGGAAGGCAGTATTCCACCAAAACCCTTAAATGGGCCACCGCCCGGGAGACGGCCACATCATAGATTTCCCGGTGCTCAGGATCCCTTCCATAGTCCTCGGCCCTTCCTCTAAGCACCTTTGTCTCATTAAGCCCTAACCTCATAACCAGGTGGTCAAGAAAAGCGCATCTCTTCTCGGAAGAATCTAAAAGAGCCAAATCTATGTCTGGCCGATATATTTTCAGGACTACTCCCGGGAACCCCGCCCCCGTTCCCACATCAATGAGGCGAAGCTCGCGGTGGTTAGGTAGAAGAGGGACACAGCTTAAGGAATCGATGAAGTGCTTTAGCAAGAGCTCGCGTCGCTCACTGGTGGAGGTAAGATTAATTCTCTCGTTCCATTGGATGAGCTCCCTTAGGTAGAGGAAAATCTTTTCCGCCTTATCCTCCGTTAAGGGAGCTCCCACCCTTTCTGCCCCCTCCTTAAGCAGTTTTTCAAGGCCTTTGGTCATCTTTGCTTCCCAATCCACTCATATGCGTAGCAAGGCTTTGAAGCGAGCCCTGGTATAGCGCAGCGCCCGACGGAGCGTAGGAAGAAAAAAGGGTAAAGCAGAAATTTTGTCTGACCGGCCGTTAGGCGGGTCGGCTGCAGCGAGTTAGACAAAATTACATTTCTGGTATTGACAATTTCCAAACAATCTTCTTTGCAAGTTTATTTGGTATCTCTGTATGCCGAGGGACAGTTTCAACATGACCTGTTTGAGGATTGCACTATAGGGAATGGGAACTCCCTTCTCGTTTAAAGTAACAACCATGTCGACGCAGATGTTTCAGTAATGCTTCATGTTTCATTCGACGCTAACAATTTCCTGGATAGACCCTGCAGGAATCCCCCGGAGTGCGTCCTCTCGGCGATCTTCTAAAATTAAGTGAATGGCATCGGAGAGACTTTTAAGACATTCTTCCTTTGTCCGTCCTTGACCATTCGCCCCAGGAATTTCAGGACAATAGGCTATGAACCATCCACCATCCTTCTCAATAATAGCATTAAACTCATTGTGCATAGGACACCTCCATATAACCTAGCTGCCTGTGACACGTAAGAGTGCTGCACACAGCCGAAGCAGTGCCGTAAGGCAGCCGTAGGCAAGCGAACGGCACTGCCTGAGAATTGGCACCGCCCCAGCTGTGCTTTGCGGTGTTGCTACGATAACAAAAAGTTACTCATAAATCAAGGTTTATCTAATAATCGTTTTGTAAAGAAAAATGCCTTGCCCGTGCTTACTTCCCAATGCAAAACTGGGAGAAGATCTGGTTGAGGATGTCCTCAGTGGCCGTCTCTCCCACTATCTCCCCCAAGCTGTTGAGAGCGGCTCTAAGATCCAGGGCAATAAATTCCAGGGGCACCTGGGACTGGAGACTGCTCCTACAATTTTGTAGGCTCTCCTTAGCCCTGAGGAGAGCATTCTTATGCCGGGCGTTGGTCACCAAAGCTGTCTCCGGGGAAAGAACCTTTCCCTGCCAGAACATATCTACTATCGCTCTCTTCAACATGGGAAGACCGCTCTTGCGAGTTGCTGAAATTCTCACTATCCTCTTACCGGGCAATGCTTCCTTTACCTCACTTATATCTATTCCTCGGGGCAGGTCCATCTTGTTAATGACTAAGATGGCCGCCCTGTCCTTCACTTCCTCCATGATGGTCCTATCTTCGCGGGACAAGGCCCCAGACCCATCCAAGACGAGGAGAACGAGGTCGGCTTCCCCCATACTGCGCCGACTCCTGGCCACACTTTGCCTGCCTATCTCTCCTTGAGCCTCCCTCAGCCCGGCCGTATCCACTAAGTTAAGAGGAATTCCTTTTATGTTTATTGTTTCCTCAATCGTATCCCTGGTTGTCCCGGCAGTGGCGGTGACGATGGTCCGATTCTCCCCTAAAAGGGCGTTGAAGAGGCTGGATTTTCCCACATTGGGCTTTCCGGAAATGGCCACCCTTATTCCCTCCCGGAGGACCTTTCCGTTTTTGGCCGTGGCTATAAGCTTGTTTAGACTGTCCACCACCTCTGAGAGCTCCTCTCTCATCTCTTGCCAATTTAGGCTCTCAACACCGGCTTTTGGCCGGTGCTGCAACGGAGTAGCATTGCCTTTGGCTGCCTTCGGCATTGCCTTTGGCTGTGTGTGTGTGTGTTTCACCACATCCTCATCAGGGAAATCGAGATTTGCTTCCACTTTAGCTATAAAATTGACCACTAATGTTCGCAAATCCTCCACTTTCCTTGAAAAATTGCCCCTTAATTGGGACATTGCTGTTTTCAGGCTGAGGCTGGTCTTGGCCCTGATAACATCCACAACTGCCTCTGCCTGGGCTAAATCTATTCGGCCATTAAGAAAAGCTCTCTTGGTGAACTCACCGGGCTCGGCTAAACAGGCCCCCTCTTTAAGGGTCAAATCTAAGACCTTTCTTAAGGGCACTATCCCTCCATGGCAGTTAATCTCCACAATGTCTTCCCGGGTATAAGTGCGAGGAGCTCTCATCACCGTAAGGAGAACCTCATCTATTATCTCTCCATTCTGAGTTATATGGCCATAGTGCAGGCTGTGGGTTGGGGATTGGGAGGGCTTTATCCCATCTCTTGCCTGGAATATCCGCTCAGCAATAGCTAAGGATTGAGGGCCACTTAAGCGCACGATGCCAATTCCTCCTTCACCGAGAGGAGTAGAAATAGCAGCAATCGTATCCCTTCCCGTCCTTTTCCTCACCATTTCTGCGTTTGTCTGCGCCCTATATACTTCTTTTCTTCTTCACCAAAGATTGCTGGAGGATAGTAAAGACATTGAAACAGAGCCAGTAGAGAACTATCCCTGAAGGAAGGTTGAAAAAGACGAAGGTGAGTATTATGGGCATTATAATGCTCATCATCTTAGCTTGATCCAGCTGGGCACCGCTGGCTGTACCCATGCCAGTCACCTTCTGTTGAAAGAACATGGTCACTCCCATGAGAATGGGAAGGACATAGTAAGGGTCACGGGTAGAGAGGTCATCTATCCAGCCAAAGAAAGGGGCCTGTCTTAACTCAATAGCATTATTGAGGACAGGAAAAAGGGCAAAAAATACCGGCATCTGGAAGAGTGTGGGAAGGCAACCCTTGCATCCGCCCAAAGGATTCACCCCTCGCTTCTTGTACAGTTCCATGGTAGCTTTGTTCAGCTTTTGAGGATTATTCTTATATTTATCCTTAAGAGCCTCAAGCTCCGGCTGGAGAGATTTCATGTCCTCCTGCATCTTCCTCATAGACTCAAAACTCTTGCGGGTAAAAGGATAGAAAGCTAACTTAATCGTTAAAGAGAGTAATATTATGCTTAATCCATAATTACCAAACCAGCCGTAAAACATCTTCAAAAGGGCATGAATCGGCCGGGCTATCATCGACCAGAAACCGAAATCAACGACCATCTCCAGGCCAGGACCGCTCTGGCGAAGCATTTTTATATCCTGGGGCCCCAGGTAAAGAGAGAAGCTCTTACTGACTCTCCCTCCTTGGGGAAGGGAAAAAGGGGGCATTTTAAGAGCTATCCAGCGCCTTCCATCCTCTTTTTCCAAAAGCTGCGCCCCGGCCACTTCTCCCTCAGGGATGAGGGCCGCGGTAAAGTAGCGGTTCCGCATAGCTACCCACCCTACCGGACCCGGAAGGGGTTTGGGTTCACCCCACCTCATCGTCGTCTTCCTGATAAATCCCTTTCCCACCTCCTGACCCGCTCTATCCCTCACCACTCTTCTTCCCACCCAGGAGACAAAAGGATCGAGTTGCCCGCCCCCCTGGGGTGCCTCCTCCACCAATCCTACCCCCGGCCCGTAGGCAACCAGAAAATTCTCCTCCCTTATTGCCCGGGAGGAATTATTCTCAATGACAATTTCCAGGCCGATGACATAGGAATCCCGGGAGAAAAAAAACCGCCTCTTTACCTCAATCCCTTCAGCGGTGACATAACTAAACTCTATTGTTCCCGATTCCTGCTCCTCGTCCAATATCAGCTCGCTATGGCTTGACTGGTAAAGGGCAAAGTTCAATTCCCCCCCTTCATCAATGGCGGGGAAAGTCAGGGTGAGAGGATAATCCCCGTAAAAGTCGCCATCGAAGGGCACTAATTCCACCCCCTCCCCAGGGAGAAATTCCCTTTCTATTAGATATTTCAACCGATCTCTCTCCCTGCTTAATCTCTTTTTTACTCCCACTTTCTTCTCTCTACTTAATTGGTTTTCTATGCGGGAAAGCTCCTCCTTCAAAACCTCCTTCTTCACCTCTGCTTCTTCATATTTCTTCAACCGGAAACTCTTGATCCTGGCCCCACTGGTGGTCAGAACCATCCGGTACAAATCGGTCTCCACAATCACGTCCTTCCCCTCTCTTCTCTCAACCTTTTCTCCCAGTCTGGCAGTGGCTATCCCCGGAGCGACGGTCTCCGGGCCCATCGTTTCCAGTTCGCCTCTCTCCGGCTTAACCCATGGCTGGCCGGCCCCCTCCAGGGTCTTCTCAGGCTCCTTGGGGAAGAAATAAGCACTATACACAAAGAGCACTAACAGAGAAAGGGTGATAAACAAAAGCAATCTCTTTTCCATAAGATTTTTCTCCGACTTTATTTCACCGGATCATGGCCGCCCGGATTCAGGGGGTGGCAGCGAAAAACCCTCTTTATTGCCTGCCAACTCCCTCTTTTAATTCCCTTCCTCTCGATTGCCTCCCGGGCGTACTGGGAGCAGGAAGGATAAAAGCGGCAACTGGGCGGCATTAAGGGGGAGAGGAGCTTCTGATAAAAGACAATCAGGAACACAGCCAGTCTGTTCACAATTACCCCTCAAAGTAAATTGGCTTCCCTGAATAGTTTGAGGAGAATTTCCTCCGCCTGGTGGAAGGAGAGCTGATCTGCCCCCGCTTTAGCGACGATAAGTATATCCAATCCTCGCTTCAACTTCCCCTTGTTCAGTCGGTAAGCTTCCCGCAAAAGCCTTTTTATTCTGTTGCGCTCCACTACCTTTCCTGTCTTTCCAGAGACAGAAAATCCAACCCTGTTTTTAGCGATTGCGTTTTTTAAGACATGAAGGCTGATCGGCTGGCTTCTGAACACTCTCCCTCGACTATAAACTAAGTCGAGCTCGGCGGACTTCCTCAACCGTTCCTCCTTCCCAAAAGAGTAATCAGCCATAGACTCTATACAGATAGCCTCCCGCGCTCCTTGGAACGTCTGCGGCTAAGAATCTTTCGCCCAGACCTTCTCCTCATCCGGCCAAGAAAACCGTGCCGACGCTGCCTCCTTCGATTCGATGGCTGGTAAGTCCTCTTCATTTTGTCCCATTATATCCGGAAGACATGTCCTTGTCAACAAATAAACGCTCCCTGTCAAATAAACACTCCTTCCCCTCTCTTTTTTGGG
>JAJOKU010000092.1 GCA_021129695.1 candidate division NPL-UPA2 bacterium | reverse complement strand
AGCGAAGCTGCTTGAGCAACTCCCTGTGGATAACTACACTTTTTGGAGAAGAACCAAAATCAATAACTCAAAAGGAAAAAGTCAAAACTCAAAGGGAAAAACAAGGCGATTTAATAACTAGCCACGCAGAGGCGGAGGGATGAAAATGTGGAAGTTATTTAAAAATAAAAAGTTAAGGGTCTTCATGTTTCCTAAGACCTCGTGCTTTACTGGAAAAAAGTGGGTTGAAATGAATTTTTTCGGTAGGCTAAAGGGTTGAAATAAATACAGAGGGAGTTATTAAATCAGCTAAGAGATGAAGGGAGGATAGGTATGTTTGATGAGTTAGCTAAGGAATTGGCCTCTGTCAGGAAGAGATTGCAGGAGATGAGAGGCTATCTTTGACCTGTCTGAGAAGGAGACAAAGATAAGCAAACTTGAGGAGGAGATGGCCAAATCCTCCTTCTGGGACAACCGGCAGAAAGCACAAGATGTGATAAGCGAAGCTAATAGTTTAAGATCGCAGGTTGCTGGCTGGCAGGAACTAAAGAGGGAAGAGGAGGAACTCTCAGAGCTTCTTGAATTAGCCCGGGAAGAGAAGGAGGAGAGTCTTTTAGGGGAGTTGGAGGAGAGAAAAGAAAAGCTAAGGAAGGATTTAGGTGATTTAGAACTTAAGAGCATCCTCAGTGGCGAATATGACCGAAACAGTGCCATTCTCACCATTCATGCCGGGGCAGGAGGAACTGAATCCTGTGACTGGGCTAATATGCTCCTGAGAATGTACCTCAGGTGGGGGGAAAGGAAAGGTTATGAAGCTAAAATTCTTGATATCCTTCCCGGGGAAGGGGCGGGAGTAAAGAACGTCACTGTGCTCATGAAAGGTGAGTATGTTTATGGCCGCTTGAAGGCGGAGATGGGAGTGCATCGGTTGGTGCGTATCTCCCCCTTTGATGCTGGACATCGCCGCCATACCTCTTTCTCATCGGTAGATGTCATTCCCGAGGTTCAGGATGAGGTAAAGGTTGACATCAAGGATTCAGATTTAAAGATAGATACTTATCGGGCTAGCGGAGCCGGAGGTCAACATGTGAATGTCACCGATTCAGCAGTGAGGATCACCCATCTCCCTACCGGGATCAGAGCTCAATGCCAGAACGAGAGGTCCCAGCATCAGAATAAGGCTGTTGCCCTTAAGGTTCTGCGCGCCCGCCTATTTGAATATTACCGAAAGAAGCAGGAGGAAGAGATAGCCAAACAGAGAGGGGAGAAGGAGGAGATCGCCTGGGGAAGCCAGATCCGCAGTTATATCTTCCAGCCCTATCAGATGGTCAAAGATCACCGCACTAATATAGAAACAGGCAATGTGAATGTAGTCATGGATGGGGAGATTGACTTATTTATAAAGGCTTATCTAAGGAGGAGGCGTTAGCCCGCTTTAGCGGGTGAGGAATTTTCTTGAAATTGGAGCAGGGCGTTGGGGTGGAATTTGTTGACATTTATGGCAGAAGCATATTACAATAGAGGGATGTGGAGCAAGAAAAAATCCGCAAATGCACGAAGGTAGAAACTAAGTGGTGAACTTAAACAATGGCAGAAGTGAGTGAACTGATTAAGGAGCGCCGGAGTAAACTGGAGTGGATAAGGGAGGCGGGAATAAAGCCCTACGCCGGAAAATTCCTTCGCAGCCACTGTCTTGGAGAGGCAATAGAGGTTGGAGATGGGGTGAAGGTGGCGGGAAGGATAATGGCTTTGCGCCGCCATGGGAAGACGACCTTCGCTGACCTCAGAGACAGAAGTGGCCAGATCCAGATATATGTAAGTTTTGACCTTTTGGGTGAGGAGAGATATAATCTATTCGGGAAAATGGACATCGGTGACTTTGTGGGAGTAGAAGGAGAAGTCTTTAAGACAAAGACCGAGGAGCTAACTATTAAGGTGGAAGACCTTACCATTCTATCCAAGTCCCTGAGGCCACTTCCGGAGAAGTGGCATGGCCTCAAGGATGTGGAGATAAGATACCGCCAGCGGTATCTTGATCTGATAGCCAGCGAAGAGGTGAGGAAGACATTCAACCTTAGAAGTTCACTTATTAAGATGATGAGGCAGTGGCTGGATGAGCGTGGATTCTTAGAGGTGGAGACCCCCATGCTCCAGCCCATCCCGGGAGGAGCCGCCGGTAAGCCTTTCAAAACTCACCAGGATGCCCTGGGGATGGACCTGTATTTGAGAATCGCTCCTGAGCTATATTTAAAGAGATTACTGGTAGGAGGTTTTGAGAAAGTCTATGAGATTAATCGCAGCTTTCGTAACGAAGGAATCTCCACCCGCCACAATCCTGAGTTTACCATGCTTGAAGTCTATCAGGCCTATGCTGATTACCAGGACATGATGAAGTTGGTTGAGGAGCTTATCATTCATTTAGCGCAGAAGCTGTTAGGGGGAAGAAAGTTTGCCTATCAGGGTAAGCAGATTGATTTAACTCGTCCCTGGAGACGGCTTACCTTCCGCCAGGCACTGAAGGAGATGTATGCAGTTGACATTTTCTCCGAAGAAGAGGATACAAAAAGTCTAGCGGAGAAACTTCGGCGAAGCGGAGTGAAACTAAAAGGAGAGAAGGTGACCCGCACTGCTTTGATAAGGTTACTGGAGAAATCTCTCAGCTCAACCTCTCCCGCCTTCGTTATTGACTATCCCGCTTTCCTCTGCCCCCTGGCCAGGAAGAAGGACGATAAGACTGCTGAGCGATTTGAACTCTTCATCGGGGGATGTGAGTTAGCCAATGCTTACTCGGAGCTGAATGACCCCATAGAACAGCGAGAGCGGTTTGAAGAACAGAAGCTCAGGGATGAAGAAAACCAGCTAACGGACGGGGATGAATCTCAGAATCCTCCGGATCAGACTGGGAGCGAAGAGAAAAAAATCGATGAGGATTTCATCCGGGCTTTAGAATATGGTATGCCCCCGGCCGGAGGTTTGGGCCTAGGCATCGATCGCCTGGTCATGTTACTCACTGACTCTCCTTCTATCCGGGATGTGATATTGTTCCCGCAGCTCAGGCCAGAGAAGCTATGAAATTTGAGTGGTTCATCACCAGAAGGTATTTAAAGTCAAGGCCCCGGCGCCGGTTCCTCTCGGTCATTGCCCTTATTTCCATAGCGGGCGTGGCCCTGGGGGTAATGACCCTAATTGTGGTTCTTGGCGTGATGAGTGGATTCAGCAGCTATCTCCTGGATAGGATCATGGGAACTGAATCCCACCTATTAATCAGTGGTAAGCGAGGGGGAATAGGAAAATACAGCGAGATTATCTCCACCTTAGAGAGAATGGAACATGTGGTAGCGGCGAGTCCAATCATTACCAATTTGGTCATGCTCCGTTCAGATGAGAGGGCAGCCGCCGTCATCATCAAGGGGATAGATTTAGAGAGGGAGAAGAGGGTGACCGATTTAGATGAGTATCTCCGGGAATGTACTCCAGGTCCGATTAAAAATAAATCTCTAAACTCTACTGGAGATGCATCTCTAAGGGGTCTAAGTCTTGGAGAAGAAGGTATCCTGATAGGTAGGGAACTGGCCCGCAGTTTAGAGGTAGGTTTGGGTGACCGCGTAACTGTGATTGCCCCCTCATTGATGGCCAAGATAACTGATTATACCGTTAAAGGCCTCTTTCATTCCGGCTTCTATGAATATGATTCAAGCCTTGCCTACATATCTCTTCGCTCAGCCCAGAGACTCTTTGCCCTCGGGGATGTAGCCACTGCCATTCAGGTGAGATTGGATGAGCCCTATTTAGCCCCTCAGGTAGCGGCGCAGATTGAAGAGAAATTGAATCTTCCGGCTAAGCCCTGGATGCAATTTAAGCCAAATTTATTCTCCGCTCTCAAGTTAGAGAAGTCCGTTCAGTTCATCATCATCCTCCTCATCGTGGTGGTGGCCGCCTTTAACATTATCAGCATCCTGGATATGATCGTCACTGAGAAGACCAGGGATATTGGCATCTTGAAGTCAGTTGGGGCAACTAATGGGAGCATTAAGACTATCTTTGTCCTGCAGGGACTGGCCATTGGATTGGTGGGAACGGCCATCGGCTGTGGACTGGGCCTCCTGCTTTGCTATCTCCTTAAGACCTATGACATTATTAGACTGCCCGCAAACATTTACTATCTTTCCACCATCCCGGTGGAGGTGAAGGGAGGGGACCTCATCTATATCATCTCTGCAGCCACGGTGCTCACTTTCTTAGCTACCCTCTATCCAGCCTGGCGGGCCTCGAGGTTAGACCCAGTAGAGGCTCTGCGGTATGAGTGAGATTTTAGAGGCTAAGAATCTGTGCAAGAGTTATTTTGATGAAGGAAGAGAACTTCGGGTTCTGCAAGGTGTTAATTTAAAGATAAAGAGAGGAGAGATAGCCTTTATGGTTGGACCATCTGGAGTGGGGAAGAGCACTTTGCTTCATCTCTTAGGAGCCTTAGATAGGCCAACGGCCGGGGAAGTTCGCCTGAATGGAATCGACGTCTATAGATTGAGGGAGAGGGAGAGAGCCAGACTTCGCAGTCTCAAGATTGGATTTGTCTTCCAGTTCTATCATCTTCTCCCTGAGTTCTCAGCCTGGGAGAATGTCCTGATACCGGCCTTAATAAGCAATAAAGGGCAGAGGAAAAGAGACAAGGGGAGAGCCTTAGAACTCCTTGAGGAAATTGGTCTGAGAGATAGGGTCCATCATCGGCCAAGCCAGCTTTCCGGCGGGGAGAGCCAACGGGTAGCTATCGCCCGTGCCTTAATAAATGAGCCGGAGATAGTCCTGGCCGATGAGCCAACCGGGAATTTGGATAAGGGAAGCAGTCAAGTGATAATGGAACTTATAAGAGAGTTAAATGAGAAAAGGAGGCAGACTTTCGTCATCGCCACTCATCAGGAAGGATTAGTTCAAAGAGGTAAAGAGCGCGTTATCCGACTGGCCAACGGCGAGGCAATTGAGGAGTGAAATATGGGGCTAAAAGTTTATCTGGATGGTAAATTCGTTCCCAAATCTGAGGCAAAAATATCTGTCTTTGACCACGGGCTCCTTTATGGAGACGGTGTTTTTGAGGGTATCCGTTCCTATGGAGGGAAAGTGTTTAAATTAACTGAACACCTCAATAGATTATATGAATCCGCCAAGACGATAATGCTAAGCATCCCCCTCAGTCACCGGGAGCTGGAGAAAGCGGTGCTGGACACCCTTCGCGCCAATAAGCTCAAAGATGCTTATATCAGATTGGTGGTGACCAGAGGGGAGGGAGACCTGGGACTGGACCCCAGAAAAGCTAAGGAGCCTCGGATAATTATCATTACTGATAAGATTACCCTCTATCCCAGGGAGCTCTATGAGAAGGGATTGGAGCTCGTTACTGTTCCCAGCCAGCGGACCAACCCGCATTCGCTTAGTCCTCGCCTTAAGTCTCTGAATTATCTGAGTAATATAATGGCTAAGATTGAAGCTATAAATAGCGGTGTCTCGGAGGCGATAATGCTGAATAGCCAGGGGCAGGTAGCTGAATGCACTGGAGATAATATCTTCATTTTCAGGAGGCGAAGACTCCTCACCCCTCCCACCTATATCGGGGCCCTGGAAGGAATCACCCGCAATGTGGTTATTGATTTAGCTAAGAAACTTGGCATAGAGGTAGCTGAGGAGATCTTCACTCGGCATGATGTCTATATTGCTGAAGAATGTTTCTTAACCGGGACAGCCGCCGAGGTGATCCCTGTAGTGGAGGTAGATAAGCGCATCATTGGCTCGGGTAAACCGGGAAAAGTTACTAAGAGACTCAGTCAGGAATTTCGGAAGTTGACCAGGAGAGAGGGAACGCCCGTATATTAAAGAAATGAGGACATTATCGCAATGGGTCATTTACACACAGATATTAGAGTAAGAGGAATCAAAGATGAGGCAAAATTAAAGAAAGTGCTAATTGATACAGGCGCTACTTACACCGTTCTGCCAGCAGATATATTAGAAAAGGTTGGTGCTTCCAGAATCCCAGCTTTAGTTGAAGTGGAATTAGGAAATGGTAAAAAAGTCAAGGCTAAAGCATATGGGGTGGTGATAAGGATTCAGGATATAGAAGCACCGACAATAAGTATTACCTTCGAAGGAGCTAAAACTGTCATTGGTATAGAGACTCTTGAATCTATAGGGTTAAGACTCGACCCAACTACAGGCGAATTAGAATTTACTAGACCTAAAGGAATGGCATATTTCTATGACAGTGAAAGAGGGCACAGAGACTGATTTAGAGGTTGCTCTATTAGATTACCTCTGTGGTTAAATTTTGGAGGTAGATTATGTTGTGTGAGATATGTGGTAAGAGCCAGGCCACTGTTCATTACACTGAGATAATTAATAACGAGTCCAGCGAGACGCATCTATGTGAGGACTGTGCCCGGAAGAAGGGGGCCATGCTCAAACCCCATTTCCCATTAGCCGATCTACTGTCTGGCCTCATTGATTTCAATCTCCCCTTAACCTTAGAGGATAAAGGCCGAGGGAAATGTCCCCAATGTGGCTTGACCTACAGTGATTTTAAGAAGATAGGTCGACTGGGCTGCGGCCAGTGTTATGATACTTTTAAGGAAAGTTTAGCTCCACTGCTTAAGAGGGTGCATGGAAGCAATGAGCATGTGGGAAAGAGCTCTGCCCTGGCCGGAAAGGCGATGCAGGAGGCTACCCTGCAGCTAAGGGAGCTACAAGAGAGGCTCCAGAAAGCCATTCAGCGGGAAGAGTTTGAGGAAGCAGCCCGTTTGCGAGATAGAATAAGGGAGATAGAGAAGAAGACACGTAAGAGTGCTGCAAGCGAATGAAACTAAATGACCTTGTCTGCCAGACCAGTGAGTGGTTGAAGGGAACTGGTCCGAATTCAGAGATGGTTATGTCCAGCCGGGTGAGGTTAGCTCGAAATTTAACTGAAATACCTTTTGCTCACCGGGCCAGGCGAGATAAGCAACTCGCAGTTATGTCGCTTGTTCGCCCGGCCATAGAGAGCACTAAGATTCTGAAGACCTCTTTCTTCGTCGACCTCAGTGAGCTGAATTCCCTTGACCGTCAGTTCTTACTGGAAAGACACCTCATTAGCCACGAGTTGGCTGAGGGAAAAGGAGTGAGAGGAGTGGTCATTGGGGAAAGAGAGATGGTCAGCATCATGGTCAATGAGGAGGATCACCTGAGGATTCAGTGCATCCAGTCAGGGCTCCAGCTTATGGATGCCTGGCGGCTAATTGATAGAATAGAGAGCGAGCTGGATGCTAAACTCAAGTTTGCCTTCTCCCGGAACTGGGGCTATCTCACTGCCTGTCCAACCAATGCCGGCACCGGGATGAGAGCTTCGGTGATGCTTCATCTACCCTCCCTGGTTCTCACCAAGCAGATAGGCAAGGTTCTGCAGGCAATTACCAAATTGGGTTTAGTAGCCCGCGGCCTTTACGGGGAGGGAACGGAGCCATCCGGGAACTACTTCCAGATTTCCAATCAGGTTACCCTGGGTCAATCTGAGGAGGAGATTATCGACAACATCGAGCGGGTAATTAAGCAAATTATCGGTCATGAGGAGAATGCTCGCAAAGCTCTCCTCGGTAAGGGAAAAAGACAGTTGGAGGACCGGGTCTTCCGGGCCTATGGCATCTTGAAGAATGTTCGTGTCATCGATTCCAACGAGACGATAAACCTTCTTTCTGCCCTTCGCCTGGGAGTTGACCTGGGACTGACTAAGGATGTAAGCCGTCGGACTCTCAATGAACTCTTCATCATCACTCAGCCGGCTCATCTTCAGAAACTTCATGGCAAAACTTTAACTCCTGGCCAACGGGATATGAAGAGGGCAGAATTAATTAGAGAAAAGTTATCAGGAAAGTGAAAGCACAGATAAATCTGAACATGATCACTTGTAGGGGTCGGATTCATCCGACCCGATGGGCTTGACCCGTTCAGAGCCCGAGGGCCCTCAGGGCCTAAGGGGTAAATCAAGCCCCTACAGAATTCTGTGTATTCAGTGGCAAGATTACGGAGGTGAAATAATTATGTTTGATCGATTTACGGAGAGAGCCAGGCGGGTAGTCACTTTAGCTCGACAGGAGGCCGGTAGGCTGAACCATGATTACATTGGCACCGAGCACCTTCTCTTAGGGCTAATCAAGATGGGGGAAGGATTAGCCGTAGATATCCTCCAGAGTCTTGGTCTTAGCTTAGAAGCAGTTCGGCTTGAAGTGGAGAAGATACTGAAGGGCGGTCCTTCTACGCTTACCATGGGAGATATTCCCTTCACTCCCCGGACTAAGAAGGTCCTGGAGTTATCTATGGATGAAGCCAGGCAGTTAGGACATAACTATATTGGCACTGAACATCTTCTCCTGGGACTGATCAGGGAGAAGGAAGGGGTGGCCGCCAGGGTCCTGGACAACATGGGAGTGGACCTGGATAAGGCCAGACAGAAGGCTGTAGAGCTCTTAGGCGGAGCTATGCCTGGAACCGGGGCGCCTGCGGCTGCAAGGAGGACGAAGACACCAGCTTTAGATGCCTTTGGTCGGGACCTGACCCAATTAGCTAAAGAGGATAAGCTGGACCCGGTCATTGGTCGAGAGGATGAGATACAGAGAGTAACAGAGATACTGAGTCGGCGGACTAAGAATAATCCAGTTCTATTAGGTGAAGCCGGGGTAGGAAAGACAGCCATTGTGGAGGGATTGGCCCAGAGGATAGTGGCTGGCAATGTTCCCGATGTCCTCAGAAACAAGCGAATTATAGCTCTGGACTTAGCCCTTATGGTAGCCGGGACGAAGTATCGAGGTCAGTTTGAGGAAAGAATCAAGGCGGTGATGCAGGAGATACGCCGCAGCGAAGATGTAATCATCCACATTGATGAACTGCATACCCTGGTGGGAGCGGGAGCGGCTGAGGGGGCCATTGATGCTTCCAATATACTGAAGCCCGCTCTTTCCCGTGGGGAGATGCAGTGCATTGGAGCCACTACCTTAAATGAATATCGAAAATATATTGAAAAGGACAGTGCCCTGGAAAGAAGATTCCAGACCATAATGGTTGAGCCTCCCATCACTGAGGAAACCGTAGAGATTCTCAAGGGACTACGGGATAGATATGAGGCCCACCACCGGGCTAAGATTACCGATTCTGCCTTAGTGGCCGCGGCTAAGTTATCCGACCGCTATATTGCCGGGCGCTTCTTACCAGATAAGGCTATTGATGTTATTGATGAAGCCGGAGCCAAGGCACGCCTCTCCATTGCTACTCGGCCTCCTGATATCAAGGAGGTAGAGAAGGAAATAGAGAAATTGAGGAGGGAGAAGGAGGCAGCGGTAAAGAGCCAGGAGTTCGAAAGAGCCGCCGGCCTGCGGGATAAGGAGAAGAAACTCAAGGAGAAATTGGAGGCAACGCAGAAGCAGTGGAAGGAAAAAGCAGAGGCGAAGGAAGCCTTGGTCACTGAGGAGACGGTAGCTGAGGTGGTCTCCAAGTGGACGGGAGTGCCGGTGTCTCGACTGGAGGAGACGGAAGCGGAGAAACTGCTCCGGATGGAAAGGGAACTGCATAAGAGGATAGTGGGACAGGATGAGGCTCTTGTGGCTTTAACCCAGGCGGTGCGCCGCTCCCGTTCCGGCCTCAAGGACCCAAAGCGACCAATTGGCTCTTTCATCTTCTTAGGACCAACCGGAGTGGGAAAGACAGAACTGGCTCGGGCCCTGGCGGAGTTCCTCTTCGGAGATGAAGAAGCCATGATTAGATTAGATATGTCTGAATATATGGAACGCTTCGCCGTCTCCCGTTTGATGGGTGCTCCTCCCGGCTATGTCGGTTATGAGGAAGGAGGACAACTGACTGAGAAGGTGAGGCGCCGGCCCTACTCGGTTATTCTTTTCGATGAGATCGAGAAGGCCCATCCCGATGTCTTCAACATTCTGCTTCAGGTATTAGAGGATGGAAGGCTCACGGACAGCCTCAGCCGAACAGTTGATTTCCGAAACACGGTGCTTATTATGACCTCAAATGTTGGTGCTCCCACACTGCGCAAGACGCTCGGTTTCGGTTCGAGCGATGAGGAGACATCCTATGAGGCTATGAAGGAGAGACTCCTGGGAGACCTTAAGAAGACCTTCCGGCCTGAGTTCCTGAATAGAGTTGATGAGACCATTGTCTTTCGCTCCCTGACTCGGGAGGAACTTAGGCAAATAGTTGATCTCATGCTCAAGGAGGTTAAAGAGCGCCTTTCGGAGAAGAAAGTTGAGATAGAGGCCAGTTCCCAGGCCAAGGAGTTTATAATTGATAAAGGCTACGATCCCACCTTTGGAGCTAGACCCTTAAGGCGAGCCATCCAGCGCTACATAGAGAATCCCATTTCAGGGGAGATGCTCAAGGGAAATCTAAAGGAGGGGATGACTATTAAAGTAGGAGTGAAGAAGGATAAAAAGGAGCTAACATTTGGTTTTAAATAAGGAGAAAATATGAACAGGCGGGTGTTCTTAATCATAGGGGCACTTTCAGTGCAAATAGCACTGCTCTGCGGTGTGATTAGTTGGGGGGCTTTGACCGAGGAGCCCCCGGCTGAGGAGCATTTTTACCGAGGAGCCAACCTCCATCTTGATGGAGATTTGGAGGGAGCGATTCTTGAGCTAAAGATGGCCCTGGAAATAGACCCTGAACACAGGAAGGCGGCCAGGCTATTAAGTATTTTGACCGAGAAGACCAGGGCTGAGGAGAGGCAAGAAAAATTAAGAGAAGCGAGACGGAAGGAGTTAGAGGAAAAGGAAGCAAGAGAGGTAGCGAAAATAGGGGAAAGGGAAGTAAGGGAGACAGAGAAGGAGAGGGTAAAAAGGCATTATAGAGCCGGAAGACGTCTCTATGAGGGGATTACCCGGGAGGAGTTTAAGGGGGAGAAGATAACTGCCCTTGATGTAACCGGCAACGAGAGGGTGAACACCTTAATTATTTTGAGTCAGATAAAGACCAAGGTGGGGGATGAGTTTTCCCGGAGGGTGATTCGGGAGGATGTGAAGAGACTTTATGATTTAGGCTACTTCTCTGACATCAAAGTAAAAGCGGATCCCTATAAGGAAGGGGTGAAGGTAACCTTCATCGTTGAAGAAGAGTTCCTGATTAAGGAGATCAATTTAGAGGGGGAGAGGGCCCTCAAAGAGGAAACCCTGAGGGAGATTATGACGCTTGGCCGAGGAGATGTCTTCAATGAGCGCCTCCTTAAAAAAGATGTGGAAAAGCTCACTTCTTTATACCATGAAAAGGGATATCATTTAGCTCAGGTTAGAACCGAAGTTAAGAGACTGAAAGAGGAAAGAGAGGTTGAAATTACTTTCCTCATTGAGGAGGGAACGGCGGCAAGGATTAAGGAAATTGAGATAGAGGGTAACCACTCTTTCCCCGATGAGAGAATAAAGGAGATAATGGTCAGTCGAGTGGATAGACTGTTTAGGCGAGGAGTCTTTAGGGAGGATGTCCTTCAAGATGACCTGAGGAGAATCATCTCCTTTTACCAGAATCAGGGTTTCCTCAAAGCTGAGATTGTAGGCACCGAGAAGCGTCTGGATGAAACTAAAAGGTGGATGTATCTCAGGATAAAGATTGAGGAAGGGCCCCAATTCAGAGTGGGAAGGATTGAGATAGAGGGAAATGTCCTCTTCACTGCAGAGGAGATAAGGAATGAATTGAAGATGGTGGAAGATAGCATCTACAGCCCGGATGGCCTTCTGCATGAGGTGAGGAGGATAAAGGTTTATTATGCCGAGAGAGGTTATATATTTGCTCGGGTAGAGCCAACTACAGATATAAGGGAGGAGGAGAAAAGGGTTGACATACTATACGAGATAACAGAGGGGAAGTTAGCCTACATTGAGAGGATAGAGGTGGTTGGCAATGTGAAGACCCAGGATAAGGTCATTAGAAGGGAGATTTTAGTTAAGCCCGGGGATGTTTTTGATGGCCGAAAGATTGACCGCAGCCGACAGAATATCTTTAATTTAGGTTTTTTTGAAGAGGTAACTTACTACATTACCCCCGGGACTGTTCCCCATAAGAAGAATCTTGTGTTTGAAGTAACAGAACGAAGGACAGGAGCTTTCATCTTCGGCTTTGGCTATAGCACCGTTGATGACTTCATTGGTTTTGTGAGACTGAGTCAGGATAACTTTGATATTAAGAATCCCCCTACCTTCACCGGGGCTGGGCAGAAGATAAGGATAAAGGCTCAACTTGGAGCTGAGAAGACAGAATATGATTTAAGTTTCACCGAGCCCTGGTTATTTGACCGCCCCCTCTCCGCTGGTTTCGATATCTATGATACTACCCGGGCGTGGGCTGATTATGATGAAGGAAGAGCCGGAGGAAGGCTGCGGCTGGGCTATCCCCTGACCGAGCTTATTCGAGGTTCTTTAGCTTACAAGTATGAGGATGTAGAGATATTCAATGTGGATAAAGATGCTTCCAGATTGATCAAGCGAGAAGAGGGAATTTTCACTACCAGCAGCCTTGAATTAGGGGTGGTGAAGGATACACGGGACAGCATTCTGGCCCCTACCCGAGGATACCGGAACAGCATCTCGGCCGAGGTAGCCGGAGGAATCTTAGGGGGGGACAGGGATTTCATTAAATGCATCGGGGAGACGAGCTGGTTCTTCAGGCCCTTTAAGAGATGGGAGAAGCTAATCCTCAACCTGAGACTTAGAGGGGGATGGGTGGGAGAGTATGGCAGGACGGACTATGTGCCTATCTATGAACGTTTTTATTTAGGGGGCGCCCATTCCGTCCGGGGATACGCTCCCCGGGATATCGGTCCCAAAGATGAGAGGGGGGAGCCGATTGGAGGGGAAGTTTTCCTGCAGTCCAATATAGAGCTTACTCACCCCATAGTCGGGGATATTAAGGGAGCCGTCTTCTTTGACAGCGGCGGAGTCTGGGAGGATGCCGGGGATATGAATTTTCGTGACATGGAGTCGGGGGTGGGCATTGGGGTGCGCCTGGCCCTTCCCATCGGCCCCGTTCGCCTGGACTACGGTTGGGCACTGGATAGAGGAGAAGGTCGGATGCATTTCACAGGAGGATGGGGTTTTTAAGGAGGAGGAAGGCAATGAGAAGAATTATAGCTTTTTTTATGGTAGTTAGCCTGCTGGGCACGGGTTTAGCTTATCGGGTGGAGGCCAGGGGAGAGTCGCGGGAAGGGGCTTCGCTCAAGATTGGCTATGTGGACATAGGAAGGGTCATTGATGGCTACCCCAGGGCCAGAGAGGCGAAAGAGGCCTTGCGGGAGGAGCAAGAGGCCAGGCACAAGGAGCTGAGCCGGAAGCGAGAGGAAATAGATAAGTTAGAGGAGGAACTAAAAGCACAGGAAGCCCTCTTGAAAGAGGAGGAAAAGAGGAAAAGAGCCAGGCTCATTGAAGAGAAAAGGAGAAGGTGGGAACAGCTGTTTTGGGAATACGATCTGGAGTTCAGAAGCAAGGTTATGGAGAAACAGAGAGAGGTGCTTGAAGAGATTCGCCAGGCCATAGAATCGTTTGGCAAGGAAAAGGGTTACACTCTTATCCTTGACGCCAGACAGGTTTTTTATGGCTTAAAAGGGCTGGATGTAACCGAGGAGATTATAAAGCTACTTAATACAACCGGAGGCAGTACGGCCCCGTAGGCAGTACTGCTTGAGAATCAGCACTGTTAGCAAAGCAACACTGGCACTGCCCTTGGCTGCCTTCGGCACTGCCTTTGGCTGTGTGTTTCACCGTGCTTTGCGGTGCTAACCGTAGGTAGTACTGTTTCACTGTGTTTCACCGTAAACCGGAAAAGTCATCAAATTAAGCGATGGATTTGCAGAGGACAATTAGGAAAGAAGTAAGTTATACCGGAGTTGGCCTCCATACGGGCACTAAGACCACGGTTACTTTCAAACCTGCTCCCGCCGACAGTGGAGTGAACTTCGTTAGAGTTGACCTCCCTGAGAAGCCCGAGATAAGAGTGGACATCTCGCTGGTGAAGGAAGCTCCCCGACGCACTACTTTGAGGAATGGCCAGGTTGAAGTGCATACGGTGGAGCATATCCTGGCGGCTTTAGCTGGCCTGGGATTAGATAACCTGCTTATGGAAGTGGATTCGAGCGAGGTTCCAGAGATAGATGGTAGTTCACAACCATTCGTTGAGATACTCAAGGGAGCTGGGCTAATTGAACAGGGAGAGGAAAAGAGGTATGGCTGGCTAAATGAACCAATCTGGATTTCAGGGCAAGGTGCTTACATTGCTGCCTTCCCTTCCAATGAGCAGAGGATCTCCTTCACTATTGATTACGACCATCCCCATCTTAAAACCCAATTTGCCTCTTTCCAGATAACAGATGAAATCTTTGAGAAGGAGATTGCCCCGGCCAGAACCTTCTGCTCGGAGCAAGAAGCTAAGGTTCTGCAGGAGCAGGGATTGGGTAAGGGGGGCACCTTTGAGAATACCGTAGTAATAGGAGACCGTGGAATTGTCAAGGGGAATTTAAGATTTAAGAATGAGTTCGTCCGCCATAAGGTCTTAGATTTAATGGGTGACCTATTTCTTTTGGGCCACCCCCTTAAGGCTGAGGTCATAGCCATCAAATCTGGCCACGCCCTGAACATCAAATTAGTCCAGAAGATTCACGAAAAAGTGCTCCCCTTTCAGGGAGCGAAGGAGGCTATGAAAACTACCGAGCTCCCTGACCAGATCTTAGATATCAATGACATTCAGAAGATTCTCCCTCATCGCTATCCATTCCTCTTGGTTGACAGGATTGTAGAGATAGAGGAGGGCAGAAGAATTGTTGGAATCAAGAATGTGACCTTCAATGAACCTTTCTTCCCGGGGCACTTCCCGCAGAGGCCAATCATGCCCGGGGTCCTAATCATTGAAGCTATGGCCCAGACGGCTGGTGTGCTTATGCTGAAGAGGGAAGGCAACTTAGGTAAATTAGCTTACCTTGCCGCCATCAATAAAGTTAAGCTGCGCAGACCAGTCCTTCCTGGCGATCAGTTGAGACTGGAGGTGGAGGTAAGTAAACTCCATCAGAAGACTGGCAAAGTTCTAACTAAAGCCCTGGTGGAAGGCAAGGTAGTGGCTGAGGCAGAAATGGTCTTTTCCCTGGTAGAAGCCTGATGATTCATCCGACAGCGATTATTCATCCCAGAGCCAAGCTTGCTGAAGATGTGGAGGTGGGTCCCTATAGCAGGATTGGTGAGAATGTGACCATTGGCCGGGGCACGAGGATGGCCGGGCAGGTTTTCATCGACGGCTGGACCAGGATTGGGGAGAGTAACAGGATCTTCCCGGGAGTGGTAATTGGGACTGAACCGCAGGACCTCAAATTTAAGGGAGAGAAGTCCTTCTTAGAAATAGGCGATAATAATACCATCCGGGAGTACGTTACCATCAATCGGGGAACAGCCGGTGGTAGAGGGAGAACCACTATTGGAAATAACTGCCTCTTCATGGCTTACACCCATATCGCCCATGATTGCCATATCGGCAGCTCAGTGGTCATGTCGAATTTAACTACCTTGGGAGGACATGTAACCATCGAGGATGAAGTCTGGATAGGAGGACTGGTTGGCATTCATCACTTCGTCAGTATAGGGAGATTGGCCTTTTTAGGAGGTTACTCAAAGATAGTTAAGGATATCCCCCCTTTTGTGTTAGCCGACGGACAGCCAGCCGAGGTGCGCGGCCTGAATGTAATTGGTCTGAGAAGAGCCAAGTTTTCCAGTGAGAAGATGTCCATTTTAAAGAAGGCTCATCAGCTCCTTTACCGTTCTCAGCTCAATACCTCTCAAGCTATGGCTAAGATAGAGGAGGAGCTCGAACCGATAGAGGAAGTAAAGCACCTAATTGAATTTATTAAGCGCAGTAGCAAGGGCAGAAAAGGAAGGGCCAGAGAAACCTGAGGAGAAATGGAGAAACTTGGCCTCATTGCTGGGAGTGGTTGCCTACCGCTCATCTTCGCCCGGGAAGCTAAGGCCGAGGTGGATATGGCCGCGGTAGCTATCTCCGGATTTACCTCATCCGAGGTGGAAAATTTAATACAGAAGACTATCTGGGTGAAGATAGGGGAGTTTGACCGGGCAGTAAAGTTCCTCCTATCTGAGGGAGCCAGGCAGGCGGTGATGATTGGAAAGGTTCCCCAGTCAGTGCTGCTTAACCAGACCGGGTTTAATGGCAGGATAACCTCGATTCTGGAGAAGCTGGGAAGCAAGCAGACCGAGTCCATCCTGAAAGCCCTGGCCGATGAACTGGAGAAGGAGGGAATTGAACTCATTGACGGGCGGAAATATCTCTCTTCATGTTTAGCAGGTCAGGGGGTGCTAAGTGAGCGACAGCCGAATGGGAGGGAAATTAGGGATATTGAATTTGGGGAAAAGATAGTCAAAGAGATAGGCCGTTTAGATATTGGGCAGACCGTGGTAATCAAAAATGGGGTTATCCTGGCCATAGAGGCTATAGAGGGAACCGATAGCGCCATAAGGAGAGGAGCAGAGTGGGGAGGGGAAGGAGCAGTTGTGGTAAAGATGAGTAAGCCCCAGCAGGATATGCGCTTCGACATTCCCGTGGTTGGCAGAGGAACCATAGAACTTTTAAGGGAAGTTAAGGCCTCAGCCCTGGCCATTGAGGCAGAAAGGACAGTTATTTTAGATAGGGAGGAGCTAATCCAGATAGCGGATGAGGCTAAAATCTGTGTGGTGGCCCTATGAAAAAAATTAAGGTTGGGGTAGTGGGAGTAGGCCATTTAGGGAAGGAGCATGCTCGCCTCTACTCTGAGCTTCCCAAGACCCGGCTCGTGGGAGTGGCAGATATTGACCGGCGCAGGTGCAGGCAGGTTGCTAATCAATATAACACTCATGACTACATAGATTATAGAGACCTATTCGGAAAAGTATCTGCGGTGAGCATTGTTGTCCCTACCCATCTTCACTACCAGGTAGCCAGAGATTTCCTAAGGCAAGGAATTCATCTCCTCTTAGAGAAACCAATTACTCAGACGGTGCAGGAAGCAGAGAAGTTAATTCAGCTGGCCAGCAAGCGAAACTTGATACTACAGGTTGGTCACATAGAAAGGTATAATGCCGCTTTCAGGCAGTTGGAGACCCTGGTCAAATCTCCTCGTTTCATCGAATCTCACCGCTTAGCTCCTTACCAGCCACGGGGCACTGAAGTGGGGGTGGTCCTGGACCTGATGATCCACGACCTTGACCTCATCCTCCATTTAGTAAAGTCTGCCATCAAGCGGATTGAGGCTCTGGGAGTAGCCGTATTGAGTAAGTATGAGGACATTGCCAATGCTCGCCTCCTCTTTGAGAATGGCTGTGTGGCTAATGTAAGTGCCAGCCGTCTCTCTCAGGAGAGAATGAGAAAGCTCAGAATCTTTCAAGTAGATAGTTATATCTCCTTGGACTGTCTAACTCAGGAAGTGGACCTGTGTCGAAAAAGGGGTAAAGCCATTGTCAGGGAAAGGATTTCCCCCGAGAAGATGGAGCCACTCCGCTCTGAGATTGAGGATTTCATTGACTGTGTGGCTAAAGGGCGAAGGCCCTCAGTATCAGGGGGGGAAGGGAAGAGGGTCTTAGAAGTAGCTCTTGAGATTGAGAAGCAAATCCAAATATGCCCAAGAAATTAATGGTCATTGCCGGTGAAGCCTCCGGTGACCTACACGGAGCTAATTTAGTGAAGGCTCTCAAGAGCCTTTCTCCCAACCTTGAAATTGTGGGCATGGGTGGGAGGAAGATGGCCAAGGCCAGAGTTAATATTCTTATTGATATTAGCCAGATAAGTATCGTCGGTTTCGGTGAAGTGTTAAGGCACTTTAAAAGGCTGTCAGGAACTTTCCATAAGATTTGCCGGGTGGTGGAGGAAGAGAGACCGGATGCCCTCATCCTCATTGACTACCCTGGTTTCAACCTGCGCCTGGCTGAGCGGGTTAAGGAGAAGGGAATACCAATCATCTACTACATCAGCCCTCAGGTCTGGGCCTGGGGAAGAAGCCGGGTTAAGAAAATAGCTAAGTTAGTCAATAAGATGATTGTCATCCTCCCTTTTGAAAGGGACATCTACCAGGATGAGGGTCCGCCGGTAGAGTTTGTCGGTCATCCTCTTCTGGATGTCATAGGCCCTATAGGGAAAAAGGAAGAGATAGCTTCTCGCCTTAATATCCCCCTGGGAAGACCAGTGGTCGGACTCCTTCCCGGAAGCAGAAGGCAGGAGATAAGAAGGTTACTACCGACTATGTTAAAGGTGGCTAAGCTGATGAGGGCGAGAAGGCCTGAGCTGGAGTTTGTTATCCCCTGCGCCTCTACTATCTCTCCTGAAGAGATTAAGGACCTATTAAATCCCGACTTAGCAGTCAAGTTGGTTCATGATAAAACTTATGAGGTAATGAATTTAGCTGACCTCCTTCTAATTGCCTCGGGCACGGCTACCCTGGAGGCTGCCTGCCTGGAAACGCCCATGGTGGTTATCTACAAACTTTCCTTCCTCAGCTGGCTTTTGGCCAAACTCTTAATAAGAGTTCCTGACATCGGACTGGTCAATGTAGTAGCCGGTAGAAGGATAGTTCCTGAATTCCTGCAATTTGGGGCAAGACCAGGCAGAATAGCTTCAGCTTCTTTGGATTTATTAGAGAACGAAAGTAAACGAGAATCTATGGAGAAAGATTTAAGGGCGGTAAAGGTTAAGTTGGGCCAGCCAGGTGCCAGTGAAAGAGCCGCCCGGCTGGTGCTGGAGACAATTGGAGGGTAGGGGGGGATTTTTTGGGGCTCTTTTACGGCCGTTACCGACGATAAATTGGAGGGGTGGTAAAAGGGGGGAGCAGAAAAAAAACGAAAAAAGCGACTGAAAAACCGAGAAAATGCTTGACAAGGCTGAAGGTATGTGGTAAATTCATCATAATCTTATGCTCAACACCATTGGCAGTTTCAATCTGGCAGGAAAGGAGGTGGAATCGTTAAGGCCGGGAGTTGCGTATATGGTGATTATATAGATAGGTAACTCTCAACCCGCTTGGGGCGGGTTGATAAAAGGCCCTGTCGGGGGACAGGGTTCATAGATAGAAAGAAGGAATGGAGGTAAAAAAATGAGGTATTTAACAATTATTTGCGCTGTAGCCTTAGTGGCCTGTATGGGCACGGCTGAGGCCGCAGTGGAGAACGTCCGAGTCGGCGGGGATGTCCAGGTTCGCGGCATCGCCCGGGGTAACTGGGACTTAGATGACACAGCGCCCATGGCTGGCGATGACGAGAACTGGTATG